>DASRDL010000320.1:0-2901 GCA_035652635.1 Hyphomicrobiaceae bacterium
AGCTCTATTTCAACCCGCAGGGCCGGGTGAAGCTGCGGCTGGCCCTGGCCCAGGGCAAGAAGCTGCACGACAAGCGCGAGGACGTGGCCAAGCGCGACTGGCAGCGCCAGAAGGCGCGGCTGCTCAGGGGCAAGGGATAGCCCAGGCCGCGTGGCCGGGCGCGCTCAGCGAAATATTCACTGGAATATAGCGAGCGGCTGTGCTGTGCTTCGTCCGGGCCCGCTCGCAGGGCCAGGAGGAGCACACCATGCAAGCCACCCGAGGCAGATGGCTCGCCAGGGTCGCAGGCGCGTGCCTGACGCTCGCGGTCGCCTGCGGCCTCGCGGCGAGCCCGTCCGCGGCGCAGGGCGAGCGGGTCGTCGTGTTCGCGGCCGCCAGCCTCAAGAACGCACTCGATGCCATCGGCGCCCAGTGGGAGAAGGAGACCGGAGGCAAGGTCGCCGTCTCCTATGCCGCGAGCTCGGCGCTGGCGCGGCAGATCGAGCAGGGCGCGCCGGCGCAGATCTTCATTTCCGCCGACCTCGACTGGATGGACTACCTGGCGGCCAGGGGGCTCGTGGTGCCGGGAAGCCGCTCCAATCTGCTCGGCAACCGCCTCGTCCTGATCGCGCCCAGGGACAAGGCACGCGCCATCGAGATCAAGCAGGGCTTCGACATTGCCGGCGTGCTGGGCGAGGGGCGGCTGGCCGTGGCCAACGTCGATGCCGTGCCGGCTGGCAAGTACGGCAAGGCGGCGCTGGAGAAGCTCGGGGTGTGGGCCGGCGTGGCGGGCAAGGTAGCGCAGGCCGAGAACGTGCGCGCGGCGCTGCTGCTCGTGTCGCGGGCCGAGGCCGCCGCCGGCATCGTCTACAGGAGCGATGCCGTCGCCGACGCGAACGTGAGCATCATCGGCACGTTTCCCGAGGATTCCCACCCGCCGATCGTCTACCCCATCGCCCTCGTCGCGGGGGCCGGCCATCCCGACGCTGCCCGCTTTCTCGCCTACATCAAGTCGCCGGCAGCGCGGTCCGCGTTCGAGGCGCAGGGCTTCAGCGTGCTGAGCCCCGGGCAGTCATGACGCCGGTTTCGATGGCGGCCGCACCGGCCACGTCATGATCCCCGCGACGAGCTTGGCCGGACGGCTCCGATGGAGTGGATGGTCCTGAGCCCCGAGGAATGGACGGCGGTGCGGCTGAGCCTCAAGGTGGCCGCGGCGGCGACCGTGGTCGGCTTGCCGTTCGGGCTCGCCGTCGCGTGGGCGCTGGCGCGCGGACGCTTCTGGGGACTGTCGCTGCTCAACGGCCTCGTGCTCATGCCGCTGATCCTGCCGCCGGTCGTCACCGGCTACCTGCTGCTCATCCTGTTCGGACGGCGCGGGCCGATCGGCAGCTTCCTGGCCGAGCACCTGGGCATCGTCTTCTCCTTCCGCTGGACGGGGGCGGCGCTCGCCTGCGGCGTCATGGGCTTCCCGCTGATGGTGCGCGCCATGCGGCTGTCGATCGAGGCGGTCGACACTCGGCTCGAGGAGGCGGCGAGCACGCTCGGTGCCAACCGCGCCTGGGTGTTCGCGACCGTCACCCTGCCGCTGACGGTGCCCGGCATCGTCACCGGCCTGATCCTCGGCTTCGCCAAGGCCATGGGCGAGTTCGGCGCCACCATCACGTTCGTGTCCAACATCCCCGGCGAGACGCAGACGCTGCCCTCCGCCATTTACACCTTCACCCAAGTGCCGGGCGGCGATGCCGGCGCCCTGCGCCTGACCTTGGTGTCGATTGCCGTCTCCATGCTCGCCCTCTTCGCCTCCGAGCTGATGGCGCGCCGCGCCAGCCGCCGTCTCGACGTCGAATGACGCTCGAGGTCGACATCCGCCACCGGCTCGGCAGCTTCCTGCTCGAGGCCAGCTTCGCCGCCGCCGGCGGACTCACCGCGCTGTTCGGCAGGTCGGGTGCCGGCAAGACCTCGATCGTCAATGTCATTGCCGGCCTGATCCGCCCGGCCGAGGGGCGCGTGCTGGTCGACGGCGAGGCATTACTCGATACGTCGCGCGGGCTGTTCCTGCCGCCGCACCGGCGACGGCTCGGCTACGTGTTCCAGGAGGGGCGGCTGTTCCCGCACCTGAGCGTGCGCCAGAACCTGCTCTACGGGCGCTTCTTCGCCGGGGCAGCACGCCGCGGCGACGGCCTCGACCAGGTGGTGGATCTGCTGGGTCTCGGCGCCCTTCTCGACCGGCGGCCGGCGCGGCTGTCGGGCGGGGAGAAGCAGCGCGTGGCCATCGGCCGGGCGCTGCTCTCCGCCCCGCGCCTCCTGCTCATGGACGAGCCGCTCGCCTCGCTCGACGAGGCGCGCAAGGCCGAGCTCATGCCCTACATCGAGCGGCTGCGCGACGAGGCGCGCGTGCCCATCGTCTATGTCAGCCACTCGGTGCCGGAGGTGGCGCGGCTCGCTTCCACCATCGTGCTGCTCAACGAGGGCAGGGTGGCAGCGGCGGGCCCGACGGCCGAGATCATGCAGCGCATCGACCTCTTTCCGCTCACTGGCCGGGCCGAGGCCGGCGTCATCATCGAGGCCACGGTCGAAGACCACGACGAGGGCTACGGCCTCACCTCCCTGCGCTCGCGTGCGGGCAGGTGGCGCCTGCCGCGCATCGACGCGGCGGTAGGCGAGCATCTGCGCCTGCACGTGCGGGCGCGCGACGTCATGCTGGCCAGGACAGCGCCTGCGGACGTGAGCGCGCTGAACGTGATGGCAGGCGTGGTGGCCGAGATCAGGGCCGGCACCGGGCCGGTCGTGGAAATCCGGCTCGACTGCAACGGCGAGCCGATCACGGCCCGGCTCACGCGCTATTCGGTGGAGCGGCTGGGCCTCGTGCCCGGCGCGCCCGTGCACGCGCTCATCAAGAGCGTGGCGCTCGACCGCCGCAGC
>DASRDL010000321.1:0-18219 GCA_035652635.1 Hyphomicrobiaceae bacterium
CCCCCTTGGCTGTATCCTTCTGCGACGATGACGCGTTAACGTGGATGTCGGATGCGGCGATTGCGCAGTTGTGAGCCTGGCGCCGCGTTTGCATAACTCACAGGGTCGAGCGGCTGAACGGCACGTGCGCATGCTCGATGCGGGACGCAGAGGGCACGTACAGGCTTTCCAGGTCGATCTCTTCCCGCGGCAACAGGCGTCCCGCGCTGGCCGGCCGATAGCCGGGCAGCCGCACAACCAGTATTTACGAGCGGTGGTCCAACGATGTCGGCTGAAGTCTTTCCGCTGAGCGCCCTGGCGAAAGTGCGTCACAACACGCGCGAGGTGGAGCTGATCGAAGAAGCCATCCGCCGCGGCGAGGGGCGCTTCTCCGCCTCCGGCGCCCTGGTGGTGGAGACGGGTACGCATACGGGCCGCTCGGCCCAGGACAAGTACACCGTGCGCGATGCGACCACCGACAAGGCCGTCTGGTGGGACAACAACAAGCCGATGTCGCCGGAGCAGTTCGAGCTGCTGTGGGCCGATTTCAAGGCACACGCCAAGTCGCGCGAGCTGTTCGTGCAGGATCTCTATGCCGGCGCCGACCCGGTGCATCGCCTGAGCGCGCGCGTGTTCGTCGAGTATGCCTGGCACGCGCTCTTCATCCGCCACCTGCTGCGGCGTCCGGCGGCGGCCGAGCTCGCCGGCTTCGCGCCCGCCTTCACTGTCATCAACCTGCCGAGCTTCAAGGCGGACCCGAAGCGCCACGGGGTACGTTCCGAGACCGTCATCGCCTGCAACTTCGCCAAGCGCGTGGTGCTGATCGGCGGCACCTCCTACGCCGGCGAGACGAAAAAATCGGTGTTCACCTATCTCAACTACGCCTGCCCCGAGAACGGGGTGATGCCGATGCACTGCTCGGCCAACGTCGGCCGCAACGGCGATGCGGCGGTGTTCTTCGGGCTGTCCGGCACGGGCAAGACCACGCTTTCGGCCGACCCCAAGCGCACGCTGCTCGGCGACGACGAGCACGGCTGGTCGGAGAACGGCATCTACAATTTCGAGGGCGGCTGCTACGCCAAGACCATCCGCCTCTCCAAGGAGGCGGAGCCGGCGATCTGGGCCGCCACCAACCGCTTCGGCACGGTGCTCGAGAACGTCGTTCTCGATGCGGCCACGCGCGTGCCCGACTTCGACGACGCCAGGCTGACCGAGAACACGCGCTCCGCCTACCCTCTGGAGTTCATCTCCAACGCCAGCCCCACCGGCACCGCCGGGCACCCGAAGAACATCGTCATGCTGACGGCCGACGCCTTCGGCGTCATGCCGCCCATCGCCAAGCTCACCCCGAGCCAGGCCATGTACCACTTCCTGTCGGGCTACACCGCCAAGGTGGCGGGCACCGAGAAGGGCGTGGGCAGCGAGCCGCAGGCCACCTTCTCCACCTGCTTCGGCGCGCCGTTCATGCCGCGCCATCCCAGCGTCTACGGCAATATGCTGCGTGAGCTGATCGCCCGCCACAAGGTCGACTGCTGGCTGGTCAACACCGGCTGGACCGGCGGCAAGTACGGCACCGGCCGGCGCATGCCGATCCAGGCGACGCGTGCCCTGCTCGACGCCGCGCTCTCGGGCACGCTCAAGGGCCAGCCGATGCGCACCGATGCGCTGTTCGGCTTCCAGGTGCCGACCGCGCTGCCGGGCGTGGAGCCCGCCATCCTCAACCCGCGCGAGACCTGGGCCGACAAGGCCGCCTACGACGCGCAGGCACGCGCGCTGGTCGACATGTTCAACAAGAACTTCGCCAAGTTCGAGGTCCACGTCGACGCCGACGTCAAGGCCGCCGCCCCCGCGCTGCGCCAGGCCGCGGAGTAGGGCGGTAGGGCGCAAGAGGCGTCAGCCGTATTGCGCCGATGTCGCTCTGCCTGGCGCGAGGTGGTATCGGCGCAATGCCGCTTCGCCTTTTGCGCCCTACCGGAAATCCGCCGCCGTCAGCAGCGCGGTGAAGGGAATGCCGGCGGCCTTGAAGGCGGCGGCGGCGCCCTCCTGCCGGTCGACGATGCTGATCACCCGCTCGATGATCGCCCCCTCGGCCTTGGCCGCCTCGATGGCCTTCATGGCCGAGCCGCCGGTCGTGGTCACGTCCTCCAGGATGACGACGCGCTTGCCCGCCAGGCTCTCGCCCGGCGCCAGGCCCTCCACCAGCTTGCGTGCGCCGTGCTCCTTGGCCTGCTTGCGCACGAAGAACGCCGGCAGCGGCCGCCCCTGCGCCTGGCTCGCCACGCTCACCGCCGTGGCCAGCGGCACGGCGCCCATCTCGAGCCCGCCCACCAGCTCGGCGCGCGAGCCGCGCAGCGCCTCCAGGATGAGCCTGGCGATCAGCTCCGCACCCTCCGGGTGCAGCATCGTCGGCTTCATGTCGAAGTAGAACGTGGTGGAGCGCCCCGACACCAGCCGCATGTGGCTGCCACTCGAGAAGGAGCGCGCCTTGACGATCTCGATCAGGCGGCTGCGGGCATCGGCCATGCTGGGCGCTCTCCGGGTTGTAGACGCTGCCAGAGCCTTCTCAGCCCGCGGGCCCCAATGTCAAGCACTGCGGCGCGTGTTAGAGACGGTTGCCAACAGCGAGGATTGCCGGTGATGAACGTCGAGCTGCGCATGCGCTTCCCCACGGCGGCCTACATCGACCCCACCGCGCGGGTGCATGGGCGCGTCGAGCTCGCCGATCGGGCCAGCCTGTGGCCCTACGTCGTCATCCGCGCCGAGGGGCAGCACGTGCGCATCGGCCGCTGCAGCAACCTGCAGGACCACGTGATGGTGCACGTGGGCTACAACGCGCCGACCGTGGTCGGCGACTACTGCTCCATCACCCATCGCGTGGTGCTGCACGGCTGCACCATCGGCGACAACTGCCTGATCGGCATCGGCGCCACGATCATGGAGGGCGCCGTGATCGGCGAGAACTCCATCGTCGCCGGCCACAGCTTCGTCGCCGACAACACCATCGTGCCGCCCAACTCGATCGTGATGGGCACACCGGCCAAGGTCGTGCGCACGCAGAACAACTACGTGGCCAACAAGCTCAACGCCATGCTCTACTACCGCAACGCCGTCGCCTACACCCGCGGCGACCACCGCGCCTGGGTAGGACCCGAGCACGAGGCGCAGATGGCGGCGTGGAAGGCCGAGATCGAGCAGGAGTTCGCGGCCAGGTACGGCCGGTAGCCGGGATGCGCGATACGCTCAGGGGTGCCGCCGCCTTCATCGAGCACGAGGCGGCCGGCGGCGTGGTGCTGCTGGCGGCGGCGCTCGTGGCGCTCGTCGCTGCCAACTCGCCCGCCGCCTGGCTCTACGACGGGCTGCTCGATACGCCGGTGAGCATCCGGGTCGGCGCCCTGGCCCTCGATAAGCCGCTGCTGCTCTGGATCAACGACGGCTTGATGGCGATCTTCTTCTTCCTGGTCGGCCTCGAGATCAAGCGCGAGCTGCTGCAGGGCGAGCTTTCCACCCTTCACCGCGCCGCGCTGCCGGCAATCGCCGCGGTAGGCGGAATGGCGGTGCCGGCACTGATCTACGCCGCCGTCAACGCCGGCACTCCCGCCACGCTCGGTGGATGGGCGATCCCTTCGGCCACCGACATCGCCTTTGCCGTCGGCGTGCTGGCGCTGCTGGGCCCGCGCGTGCCGGCCTCGCTCAAAGTCTTCGTCCTCGCCCTGGCGATTCTCGACGACCTCGGCGCCATCGTCATCATCGCCCTGTTCTACACGCCGGAGCTGCATTGGGCGTCACTGGCGCTGGCCGCGCTCGGGGCCGGCGTTCTGCTCGTGCTCAACCGGCGCGGCGTTACCCGGCTGGCCCCCTATGTGCTGAGCGGTGCCTTCATCTGGGTGTGCGTGCTGAAATCCGGCGTGCACGCCACGCTCGCCGGCGTCGTCGTGGCGCTCGCCATCCCGATCGGCGCCGGCAACGGCGGCAGCCACTCGCTGCTCGAGGAGATCGAGGAGCGGCTGCACCCCTGGGTGGCGTTCGCCATCCTGCCGCTGTTCGCCTTTGCCAATGCGGGCGTATCGCTGGCCGGCATGTCGCCGGCCAGGCTCGTCGAGCCCGTGCCGCTCGGCATTGCCCTCGGCCTCGCCGTCGGCAAGCCGATCGGCATCGTCGGCGCGACCGTTCTCGCGGTCGCCGGCGGTGCGGGCGCGCGGCCGGAAGGGGCGAGCTGGGGCCAGATCGCCGGCGTCGGCATGCTGGGCGGGATCGGCTTCACCATGAGCCTCTTCATCGGCACGCTGGCGTTTCCGGAGCCCGCCTACGCGGCGCAGCTGCGGCTCGGCGTGCTCGCCGGCTCGATCGTCTCGGCCGTGGCGGGCTATCTCGTGCTGCGTCTCACCGCGCCGGCGCCGAGCGGATCGCCGGGATGATCCGGGCCTCCAGGGCCTCCGCCGTGATGGGCCCCACGTGCTTGTAGAGGATGCGGCCGTCGCCGCCGACGATGAACGTCTCCGGCATGCCGTACACACCCCACTCGATGGCGGCCCGCCCGTTGCCGTCCACGCCCACGGCAACATAGGGGTTGCCGTAGCGGCCGAGGAAACGGCGCGCCGCCGCCGCCTGGTCCTTGTAGTTGACGCCGTAGATGCGCACGCCCGTGCGCTTCCCGAGCGCCACCAGCAGCGGGTGCTCCTGCACGCAGGGCCCGCACCAGGAGGCCCAGAAGTTGACCACCGTGACTTGGCCCGAGGCGAGCTCGGCGCTGCTGAAGCCGCCGACGGCGCGGCCATTCGCAGTCAGGCCCTCGAGCGCGGGCAGATCGGTGGGCGGAGCCGGCTTGCCGATCAGCGCCGAGGGCAGCCGGGACGGATCGCCGCTCTTCAGCGCAAAGGCGAAGATCGCCGCCAGCACGGCGAAGATGGCCAGCGGCCACACCAGCGCGCGCGATCGGCCTCCCTGCGACGGGGAGCGGCCAGGGATGGGCCGATCATTCATCGACTGACGGCGCCTTGGCCGAGCGGCGGCGCACGCCGCGCGCCTCCAGCTCGTCGACCAGCCGCTGCTGACGGCGGCCGTCGAGCACCAGCCAGGCCGAGAGCCCGACGAGCACCAGTGCCGCCGCGGCATACGCGGCCCAGATGAAGGCGGCATGCGGTCCGAGGTCCACGGGTCTACTCCGCCGGCTCGACGGCGAAACCGCCGGTCGCTGCCACCTCGGCGGTGCGCAGCGCCTTGACCCGCCGGCGCAGCACCTCGTTGCGCATGGCCTTCAGGTGCATGGCGAGGAAGACGAGCGTCATGGCGAGCGCCATCACCAGGAGCGGCCACAGCAGCGAGGGATGAATGGTGGGCGCGCCGAGGCGCATGACGCTCGCCGGCTGGTGCAGGCTGTTCCATTCCACGGAGAACTTGATCACCGGCAGGATGACGATGCCGACCAGGCTCAGCACGGCCGTGAGCTTGGCGGCGAGCGTCTCGTCCTCGATCGAGGAGCGCAGCGCGATCAGCCCGAGGTAGAGAAAGAACAGGATCAGCACCGAGGTCAGGCGCGGATCCCACACCCAGAAGGCGCCCCACATGGGCTTGCCCCACAGCGAGCCGGTGAGGAGGCACAGGAAGGTGAAGGCGGCGCCGATCGGCGCGGCAGACTTGGCCGACACGTCGGCCAGCGGATGCCGGAACACCAGGAGGCCGAAGCTCGAGGCGGCGACGAAGGCATAGCCGAACATGGCGAGCCACGCCGCCGGCACGTGCACGAACATGATCTTGGCGACGTGGCCCTGCTGGTAGTCGAGCGGCGCCGAGAACGACAGGTAGAGGCCGAGCGCGAGGGTGAGGCCGGCAGCGGCGCCCACCCACGGCAGCAGGCGGCCTGACAGCTCCATGAACCGCGTCGGATTGGCGAGCCTTTGCGTCAGCGTCGGCATGGACATTGGTTTACCGATAGCGGCACGGCCGCGCAAACGCCTTGCGTCCCGACGAGGTGCGGCCGGTTGCGCGCCGGTTCTGCTCCAACTGAGCCTCTGCTGCGGGCGATGCGCTGCCTCAGCCGTTGCGCGCCAGGTAGTGCCCACCGGCCAGATGGCAAAGGCTGACGCGCCACTCGATCGGCCGGTCGTCGAGGCTGAAGGCGATGCGCTCGATGCGCAGCAGCGGCGCGCCCGGCGCGATCCCGAGCTCGGCGGCCGTGTCGGCGTCGGCGGTCACGGCCGAGAGACGGTCGTCCGTGCGCGTCAGCAGCACGCCGTAGACCTTCTGGAACATGTCGTAGAGCGTATTGGGCAGGGCCGCTTCGTCGGCAAGCCCCGGAAACAGCGCCTCCGGCAGGATGATGGTCTCCGTGATGAAGGGAACGCCCCCGCGCATGCGCGTGCGCCGGATGCGGATCACCGAGGCGTTCTCTGCCAATTCGAGCGCCGCGCGTTCCTGCGGCGAAGCGCGGTCCACGCGCGCGCGCGTGTCGCGGCTGTCCGGGATCACGGCCGCCCCGGAGGTGTCGTAGATGTTGAAGAAGCGGAACAGCACGCGCGCCGGCGTATGCTCGACCACGAACGTGCCGCGTCCCTGGCGCCGCACCACCAGCCCTTCCGCGGCCAGCTCGCTGATGGCCTTGCGCGCCGTGCCCTGGCTGACGCCGAACTCGGCCGCGATTTCGAACTCGTTGGGGATCAGCTGGCCTGGCTTCCAGGCGCCGGAGCGGATGCGCTCCAGCAGCCGCTCGCGCACCTGCACGTAAAGGGGCCGGCTGTTGTCGTCCTGGACCTGGCTCATGGGCTGCGTCGCGGGGCAGTGTTGGTTGCAAATGGCGCCTGGATCATCGACCCTGTCTTATATAAGATTGCCGGCGCCCACGTGGCGTCCAGCAAGCACGGACGCTCGGCGCCGAACAAGGAGGAAAATGAGCGTGTCGCAGCCGCACTTTCTGGTCCATAGCCCAAAGGACAACGTCGGCGTCGTGGTGGTGGAAGGCCTCCGCGCCGGCACGGAAATGCTGGGCGTCATCACCGAGACGGACAAGACGCTGACGCTCAAGGCCGAGGACGACATCCCGATCGGCCATAAGGTGGCGCTGAAGGCGCTGAAGAAGGGCGACACAGTCATCAAGTACGGGGAGGACATCGGCCGGATGACCGCCGACGCAGGCGTCGGCCGCCATGTGCACACCCAGAACCTCAAGACCAACCGCTGGTGAGGACAATGGCCATGGCAACGAAGACAAGCATCAAGCGGACCAGGTCCGGCGGCAACCTCTCGTTCCGCGGCTGGCGCCGCGAGAACGGCCGGGTGGGCGTGCGCAACCACGTGGTGATCCTGCCCCTCGACGACCTCTCCAACGCGGCGAGCGAGGCAGTGGCCAACAACATCAAGGGCACGCTGGCATTGCCGCACGCCTACGGCCGCCTGCAGTTCGGCGCCGACCTCGAGCTCTTCTTCCGCACCCTGATCGGCACCGGCTCCAACCCCAACGTGGCCGCCGTCGTCGTCATCGGCATCGAGGACGGCTGGACCAAGCGCGTCGTCGACGGCATCGCCAAGACCGGCAAGCCGGTGGCGGGCTTCGGCATCGAGGGCCACGGCGACATCGCCACCATCGCCCGGGCCTCGCACAAGGCCAAGGAGTTCCTGCAGTGGGCCTCGGAGCTGGAGCGCGAGGAGTGCGCCATCGACGAGCTGTGGGTGTCCACCAAGTGCGGGGAGAGCGACACCACGACGGGGCTCGGCTCCTGCCCCACGGTCGGCAACATGTACGACAAGCTGATCCCCAAGGGCATCACCGGCGTGTTCGGCGAGACCTCGGAGATCACCGGTGCCGAGCACATCGCCAAGTCGCGCGCCGCCACGCCCGAGATCGGCGAGAAGTGGATGAAGGTGTTCAAGGCCTACCAGGACGAGGTGATCGAGGCGCACCGCACCGACAACCTGATGGACAGCCAGCCGACCAAGGGCAACATCGCCGGCGGGCTCACCACCATCGAGGAGAAGGCGCTGGGCAACCTCGAGAAGATCGGCCGCAAGTGCAGGTTCATCGACGTGCTCGAGCCGGCCGAGGCGCCGTCCTCCGGGCCCGGTCTCTACTACATGGATACCTCCTCGGCGGCGGCCGAGTGCGTGACGCTGATGGCGGCGGCGGGCTGGGTGGTGCACACCTTCCCCACCGGCCAGGGCAACGTCATCGGCAACCCGATCGTGCCGGTGATCAAGCTCTCCGCCAACCCGCGCACCGTACGCACCATGTCCGAGCACATCGACCTCGACGTGTCGGGCATCCTGCGGCGCGAGCTGACGCTCGACACGGCCGGCGACGCGCTGATCGACATGGTGATCCGCACCGCCAACGGCCGCCTCACCGCCGCCGAGACGCTCGGCCACCGCGAGTTCGTCATGACCAAGCTCTACCGCAGCGCGTGACCGTCGTCCCGGAATTGCGCGCCGGCCCTCGGGCTTGTCCCGAGGGTCAGCGAACATCCGGGACCCAAAACGAGAGAGCGCGGGACCCGGCTGCGGGCCCCGGCTCCACGCGCTCCGGGCTCCGGCCGGGATGGCAAACGCATGAAGATCACCCGCATCCGCGAGGCCACGGCGCCCATCGCTTCCGACATCCGCAACGCCTTCATCACCTTCTCGTCCATGACCATCAGCCTGGTCGCGGTCGAGACCGACGTGATGCGCGGCGGCGGCCCGGTGATCGGCTACGGCTTCACCTCCAACGGCCGCTACGCGCAGGGCGGCATCCTGCGCGAGCGGCTGATCCCGCGCATCCTGGCGGCCGATCCGGCCGCACTCATCGACAAGGAGCGCGACAACCTCGATCCGTTCGCAATCTGGAAGGCCTTCATGGCCAACGAGAAGCCGGGCGGGCACGGCGACCGGGCGCACGCCGCCGGCGCGCTCGATATGGCCATCTGGGACGCGGTGGCGAAGATCGCCGGCAAGCCGCTGTGGCGGCTGCTCGCCGAGCGCTTCAACGGCGGGCGCTTCGACGAGAGAGTGCTGGTCTACCCGGGCGGCGGCTACTACTACCCCGGCAAGGAGCTCGCCGGCCTCGAGGCCGAGATGCGCGGCTATCAGGAGCAGGGCTATCGGGTGGTCAAGATGAAGATCGGCGGCGCCGATCTCGCCACCGATCTCGCCCGCATCGAGGCGGTGTTGAAGGTGGCGGGCGGCGGCGCCAACGTTGCCGTCGACGCCAACGGCCGCTTCGACCTCGACACCGCGTTGGCCTACGGCCGGGCGATCGAAGGCTACGGCCTGTTCTGGTTCGAGGAGCCGGGCGACCCGCTCGACTACCGCCTCAACGCCGTGCTCGCCGAGCACTACAAGGGCGCGCTCGCCACGGGCGAGAACCTCTTCTCCGCCATCGACGGCCGCAACCTGCTGCGCTACGGCGGAATGCGGCCGGATCGCGACTGGGTGCAGATCGATCCGGCGCTGGCCTACGGCCTCACCGAGTACCTGCGCTTTCTCGATGTCGCCGCCGAGCTCGGCTGGTCGCGGCGCCGCCTCATCCCGCACGGCGGCCACCAGCTCGCCCTCAACATCGCCGCCGGCCTGCAGCTCGGCGGCTCGGAGAGCTATCCCGGCGTGTTCCAGCCCTACGGCGGCTTCGCCGATCGGATCCCGATCGTCGACGGCTACGTCCGCCTCCCGGAGGAGCCCGGCATCGGCATGGAGCTCAAGCCGCGGATGTTCGCCGAGATGCGCCGGCACCTGGGCTTCGCGTGACAGCTGTCCCGGAAGGGAGGCCTACCCTCCCCTTGACGGGGAGGGTGGCTTGGCGCGCTCTTGGCGCGACAAGCCGGGTGGGGCGGAGCCGCAAGCGCGACGCTCGTGACCCCCACCCCTAACCCCTCCCTGCAAGGGGGAGGGGAACGCGTCGGCGAGAGTGGTGATGGGCGAATCTGTGAAGCTGTCGGTCTCCGAGCTGGAAGCTCTCATCGCGGCCGCGCTCGTCGCCTCCAAGACGAGCGAGCCCAACGCCCGCTCGGTGGCGCGCGCGCTGGCGCAAGCCGAGATCGACGGGCAGAAGGGGCATGGCCTCTCGCGCGTGCCGAGCTACGCCGCGCAGGCCAGGGCGGGCAAGGTCGATGGACATGCCGTTCCGCAGGTGCGCCAGACACGGCCTGGCACTCTGATGGTCGATGTCGCCAACGGCTTCGCCTTCCCGGCCTTCGACCTCGCCATCGCCCGCCTGCCGGCGCTCGCTGCGGCCAACGGCATCGCCGCGGCGGGCTTCGTGCGCTCGCACCACTTCGGCGTGGTCGGCCGCCACGTCGAGCGGCTGGCGGAGGCCGGGCTCGTGGCGCTGGCGTTCGGCAATACGCCGATGGCGATCGCGCCCTGGGGCGGCAGGCGCCCCCTCTACGGCACCAATCCGGTCGCCTTCGCCGCGCCGCAGAGGGGCCGCCCGCCGCTGGTGGTGGACCTGGCCTTGAGCGTGGTGGCGCGCGGCAGGATCCTGACCGCGGCGCAGAAGGGCGAGCCCGTCCCGGCCGACTGGGCGGTCGACGCGGAGGGCAGGCCCACCACCGACGCGCAGGCCGCGCTCAAGGGCGCGCTGCAGCCGATCGGCGGCGCCAAGGGCGCCGCGCTGGCGCTGATGGTGGAGGTGCTGGCGGTGGCACTGACCGGCGCGCACTTCGGCTTCGAGGCCAGCTCCTTCTTCGATGCCGAAGGCCCGCCGCCGGGCGTCGGCCAGCTGCTCGTGGCCGTCGATCCGGACGCCTTTGCCGGGCGCGACGCCTTCGCCGAGCGCATGGCCGCGCTCGCCGGCATGATCGAGGGCGATGCGGGCGCCCGCCTGCCCGGCTCCCGGCGCCTTGCCCTGCGTGCGAAGGCCGCCGCCGAGGGCGTGGCGGTCGATGCCCGGCTGCTGGCCGAGGTGCGGGCGATGGCGGAGCGCACCTCGACTTGAGCCCGAGCGCTCACGGCAGGCGCATCAGCGCCTCGCCCATGCGGATGGCGGCGCCGGCGCGCACGCCCTCGGCCAGGACGAACCCCCGCGGCGCCAGCACGATGATGGTCGAGCCGTGCTCGAACCACCCCATCTCCTCGCCCTTGCGGAACGGCACGTTGCAGGCGAGGCCCGAGGCCCCCGACTGCCGCGGATCGAGCACCAGATCGCAGAAGCGCAGACGGATGCCGGCCACCAGGATCGCCGCCACCGGCACCAGCGTGACGAGATGGCCGCTGGGCTCGAGCCGCATGCGGATCACAGCCCGCTCGTTGCGGCAGAATACGCGGGGGATGCGCGCCAGCGTCGCCGGGTTGACGTTCCAGGCATCGCCCCAGATGTGCCGCACCTCGTCGACGCGCCCGTCGTGGGGGGCATGGAAGCGGTGGTACATGGAGGCGGTCAGACGCAGCGTGGCGTAGCACCCGTCACGGTAGTGCTCGACGAGCTCCCGATCCCGCAGCAGCTCCTCCAGCGGATAGTGCGATCCCTTCACCTGCATGAGCGTGCCGCCGTCGATCCCGCCGCCGGCGCCGATGATGGCATCGCACGGGCTCGCCAGGGTTCGGGGGTCCATGTCGACCGGCCGGGCGCCGTCCTTGAGCTCGCGGATGAAGCAATCGTGCAGGCTCCTGAACCGCGTCGTCTTCGCCTCGCTCAGGTCGAGATCGCTGAACAGGCGCCACACTCCGATCGACAGATCGCGCACCAACGGCTGCTCGATCCGGCTGAGCCAGCCCATCAGCCGCGTCGCCGAGCGCCGCGGAATGCGGTTGGTGACGAGGAAGTTGAGCCCCTCGTGGGCAAAGACCCTGGCAATGAGCCCCCGCACTGTCATGTGCTGTCACAATTGCCGCGGTAGCCTGCGGCGCCATGGATTCGCACATCCTCACCTTCGCCGCCTATGGGCTTGCCGCTGCGGCCCTCGGCGCGGCAGCCGTCAAAGCCCGGAACCGCCTCGCCCTGTCGCGGGCCAAGCATGCCTCGCTCTCGGGCCATTCGCGCCTGGCGCGCAGAGTGGCCGCGCTGGTGCCGTTCTACGAGTACGACGCGCATCGCTTTTTTCGCGCCGACGGCGCCCCCGACGAGGTCGCCGCGCGCCGGCAGGCGGGCTTCGCGCGCCTGGGCGAGCTCTATGCCCGGCGTTTTGCCAAGACGCGCGAGCTCTCCGCCAAGGTCAGGGGTAGCCTCTCCGACCTGCAGTTCACCGACGCCTATCGCGTGCCGTTCCAGTTCAGCCGCATGGTGCGCGAGACCCTGCGCGGCGGCTCGTTCTTCGAGGCCTCCGAGGGCGTCACGCTGACCGACCTCGACGGCAACCGCTTCTACGACCTCACCGGCTCCTACGGCGTCAATCTGTTCGGCTACGACTTCTACAAGCAGTGCATCGAGGAGGGCGTCCGGCGCGTGCGCGACCTCGGTCCCGTGCTCGGCGCCTACCATCCCGTCGTCGCCTATAACGTGGAGCGCATCCGCGAGATCTCGGGCCTCGACGAGGTGTCGTTCCACATGTCCGGCACCGAGGCGGTGATGCAGGCGGTGCGGCTCGCCCGCTACCACACCCGCCGCACCCACCTGGTGCGCTTCTGCGGCGCCTATCACGGCTGGTGGGGCGACGTGCAGCCGGGCATCGGCAACCCCGAGCCGGCGCCCCACACCTTTACGCTCAAGGACATGTCGGAGGCGACGCTCGAGGTGCTGCGAACGCGGCGCGACATCGCCTGCGTGCTCGTCAATCCGCTGCAGGGGCTGCATCCCAATGCCGCCGCCCCGGCCGATTCCTCGCTGGTCGACGGCAGCCGCACAGCCGGCTTCGACCGGCAGGCCTACGGTGCGTGGCTGAAGCGCCTGCGCGAGGTGTGCAGCGAGCGCGGCATCGTGCTGATTTTCGACGAGATCTTCGTCGGCTTCCGCATCGCGCTCGGCGGCGCGCAGGAATACTTCGGCGTCAACGCGGACATCGTCCTCTACGGCAAGACGCTGGGCGGCGGCCTCCCTGTGGGCGTGGTGTGCGGCCGCCGGGAATTCATGAAGCGCTACCGAGACGACCGGCCGTTGGACATCTGCCTGGCGCGCGGGACGTTCAACTCGCACCCCTGCGTGATGGGAGCAATGCACGAGTTTCTGGTCAGGCTCGACACGCCCGAGGTGCGCGCCCTCTACGCCGACCTCGATGAGACCTGGAATGCCCGCGCCCGGCTGCTCAACCGCCGCCTCGAGGAACGGGGCGTGCCGGTGCGCGTGGCCAACATGTCCTCCATCTGGGTCGTCTGCTACACGCAGCCCTCGCGCTACAACTGGATGCTGCAATACTACCTGCGCGCCCAGGGGCTGGCCCTGAGCTGGATCGGCACCGGCCGGCTGATCTTCAGCCTCGACTACTCCAAGCAGGATTTTCAAGCCGTGACCGACCGCTTCGTTGCCGCCGCCGAGGCCATGCAGGCGGACGGCTGGTGGTGGGCCGATCCGGCTGCCGCCAGGGCCCCCATCAAGCGGCAGATCCTGAAGGAGATGATCGCGCACCGCCTCTGCGGCCTCTGGCGCGGCCGCACCGGCGAAGCTGTCATTCCGGCCTCGGGCGTCAGCCCGAAAGCCGGAGCCCAGCACTGAGTCCGGCACGCGCCGCATCGTGTCCTGGGTTTCCGGATATGTCGCTTCCTCGGGACGAGCCCGAGGGTTCCGGAAGGACACCGGCACTTACCCGCGCCGCGGCACAACCTCGTCTTCGTCCTCGTCGGCGTGATGCCGGGCATGGCGCGGGTCGATCAGTTCGCCCCGCATCAGGTAGATCGGCGACTTGTAATAGAGCTTGATGTCGTGGAAGGGGTCGGTGGCGATCTTGGTCGCCCACACGAGTCCGGTCTGCACGTCCCGCAGGAAGAACAGATGCACCGTGCGGAACAGGAGCCCGCCCAGGCCGACCGCCAGCCACAGGAGGGCGACGTTGTGCATGAAGCCGGCCAGGTCGGTGTGCGGCTCGAAGATGCCGAACAGCGACGGGTTGAGCCACAGTGCCACGGGCGACACCGCCCAGATGGTCATGAGCACGACCTTGCGCTGCAGGTTGTAGCCGACTTTGATCTCCTCCTTGTGCTCGTGCGTGACCTGGTTGACCTCGTCGTAGTCCCTGGGCTCGAAGAAGAAGTGGCCGATCTGGCGGCTCGTCATGCCGACCAGCCAGGCGATCAGCACGGCAGCGGCGGGGTTCTTGAACACGAGCGCATAGGCGCACACGAAGCTGATGGCGCTCAAGAAGTGCAGCGACTGGTTGATGCGGCTGTGATGGTAGTAGCGGTGATCGTCCCACCTCTGCTCCCTGAGTGCCTCGAAGAACGTCATGTTGCCTGGTCCCTCTCCGTGATTGGGGTCTGTGCGCCTACCGGCAAGCTCAGGTGCCGGATGTCGTCTCGAGGCGGCCGGGATCGGCGCCGGCCGCCAATTTGCCGAAGCGGATGAGCGAGAAGTGGCCGAGCGGCGGCACGGGGCGCCTCTCGATCAGGCGCATCCGGTAGGGCGTGCGTGCCTGCCAGTCGGCGAACCGATCCCAGGGAAACTCCGACCGCCAGCCGAGCCTGTTGGCCACCGGCTGGAACAGGTGCTCGAACACGCGCCGGGGCCCGGCGTCGGCGCCGACGCGGTTGACCAGCACCATCTCTCCACCCGGCTTCAGCACGCGGGCGAACTCGTCGAGCGCGGTCTCCGGATGCGGCACGGTGTTGACGACGTATTGCGCCACCACCACGTCGAACGACGCATCGGGGAAATCCAGCCGCTCGGCATCCATGACGGCCAGGCGCTCGACATTGCGCAGCCGCCGGCGGGTGACACGTCTGCGTGCCTTGCGCAGCATCTCCTCGGAGAGGTCGATGCCGTAGATGCGGCTGTTGCCGGAGTAGAGCGGGAGGGAGATGCCGGTGCCGACGCCGACCTCGAGGATGCGGCCTCCCACGCGCTCGCTGGCCGAGATGGCCGCGCGTCGCGCCTGGTCGAAGACCGCGCCGAACACCAGGTCGTAGACGGGCGCCCAGCGCCTGTAGACCTTCTCCACCGCCTGCTTGTCGAGAGTGGTCGTCACATCGCCCCTCTTGCCGCAGCCTCGAGCCTCCCGCGCGAGCCGACCGGCGCCCCTGCGCCGCGACCGGCGGACAAAGCTCAACGCCGCTCGTCGCCTTTTGCCCGGCATTGCACCGAGCCCGTGCACCCCGTCGTCCGCAGCCTCGCCAGGCTCGTCCCCGCCTCTCACCGCTGGGCAGCCCGAGGACTACGGACGTTTGACGCTTTTACGCATGGCCAATGACAGTCGTATGTCATCGGCGCGGCTGCGCTGTGCAAAGCCTCGCTGTGAAGCGCACATACCACTGTCGTCCTATGCTGCAATCGTTGACGCGAATCACCTGGCGACGTCGAACGTGGGGGCACTTCCGGCATGCGGGTTTTCAAGACGCTCGGCACGTTGGCGTGCCGGGTCGAGCGAACGGTCGGCTGGCATGCGATCGGCATGGCGGCGAGTGCTGCCGTCGTCGGTGCCTCGCTCTACGTCCTCTATCGCCTGCTGCGCCATATCGACGCCGGCAGGGTCCTCGCCGCGGTCGGCGCCACGCCGCCCGAGTCCGTGCTGGCGGCCTGCGTGTTCGTGGCCGCGGGCTACGTCACGCTGACGCTCTACGACTACTTTGCCCTGCGCACGATCGGCCGCGCAGACGTGCCCTACCGCACCGCCGCCTTCGCCAGCTTCACGAGCTTCACCATCGGGCACAACCTGGGCGCCACGGTCCTCACCGGCGGTGCGGTGCGTCTGCGCATCTATTCGAGCTGGGGCCTCGGCATCGTCGATGTGGCCAAGATCGCCTTCGTCACCGGGCTCACCTTCTGGCTCGGCAACGTGTTCGTGCTGAGCCTCGGGCTCGTCTGGGCACCGGAGGCGGCAACGGCGGTGACGCAGCTTCCTGCCTGGGCCGTGCAATGGCTGGGCCTCGCCGGGTTGTCGGCACTCGTCGGCTACGTGGCCTGGGTGCTGCCGCGCCCCCGCATCGTCGGCCGCGCGAGCTGGCGGGTGGTGCTGCCGAATGCCCGCCTCACCCTGGTGCAGATCGGCATCGGCATTCTCGATTTCGCCGCCGGCGCGCTCGCCTTCTATGCCCTGATGCCGGCCACACCGGAGATTTCTTTCACCGCGGTCGCCGTCGTCTACGTGTCGGCGACGCTGCTCGGCTTCGTCACCCACGCTCCCGGCAGCATCGGCGTGTTCGACGCGGCGCTGCTGATCGCGCTCGCGCAGTTCGAGAAGGAGGAGCTGGTGGCCTCCTTGCTCGTCTTCCGCCTCGTCTATTTCGTCGTACCGTTCGCGGCCGCCGTCGTGATGCTGGGCGTGCGCGAGCTGATGTTGGCGAGGAACCCGCGCGGGCGGCCGGCGGCCGAGCAGGACGCGCGCTCGGCGTGAAATGGGTCCTCGCCGCCCGCGTCAGGTCGTCTTGGAGGCGAGGCTCGACATCTGCGCCCCCGCAAGGGCCGGCCGTCCGCCGACGGCGCGCCGCGCCGGCATCGCGTGTCCGCAGGCCGTCTCGATGTTGCTGACGAACAGCTCTGCCGTCTTGGCCCAGCTGAAGCGGAAAGCGTCCTCCCGCACCCTGGCGCGGTCGAGCTTCAGCGCCGACCGTGCCGCCGCGGCGAGATCTTCGTCGAGCACGCCGCTCACGCCTTGGGTGACGACGTCGAGCGGGCCGGTGACGGGATAGGCCGCGACCGGCACTCCGCACGCCATGGCCTCGAGCAGCACGAGGCCGAAGGTGTCGGTGCGGCTCGGGAAGACGAACACGTCGGCCGAAGCGTAATGGGCGGCGAGCTCCGCGCCTTCCTTGGGTCCCGTGAAGACGGCCCGCGGGTAGCGCTGCCGCAGCGCCGCCAGGTGCGGGCCGCCGCCGACGACGGCCTTCACGCCGGGCAGGTCGGCGTCGAGGAAGGCCTCCAGGTTCTTCTCCTTGGAGACGCGCCCGACGTAGAGGAACACCGGCTGATCGGAGCCGAACAGGCGCACATCGCGAGGCCGGAAGAGGTCGGTGTCGACGCCGCGCGTCCACGGCAGCAGGCGCGCGAACCCTCGCCGGCCGAGCTCGGCGCGCAGCGACGCGGTGGCCACCATGGTGCCGACGCCGGAATTGTGAAAGCGCCGCATCAGCGCGAAGCACCAGCTCGGCGGAATGGACAGGAGCGCCGACACGTACTCGGGGAACTTGGTGTGGTAGGACGTGGTGAAGGGCCTGCCGCGGCGCCGGCAGTAGGCGCGCGCCATCAGCCCCACCGGCCCCTCGGTGGCGACGTGGATGAGGTCGGGCGCCGCCCTGTCGATCAGCTCGCGGGCGCGACGCCGGCTGGGCACGGCAAGCCTGATGCCCGGGTAGGCCGGGCAGGGCAACGAGCGGAAGTGCGACGGCGTGAGAAAGGTCATCTCCACGCCGAGGGCGCGTGCCTCGCTCGCCACGCGCTCGTAGGTGCGCACCACGCCGTTGACCTGCGGATGCCAGGCGTCGGTTGCAACCAGGATGCGCATGGCTCAGGCCGCCTTCCTGAGGCGCGCCGGCGCCCAGCGCGGCCGCGCTTCCTCGCGCACGGACTGGCGCCACGCGATCAGCTCGAGATTGCCGGCATCGTCCTCGACGACGGCCGTGCAGCTTTCGACCCAGTCGCCGCAGTTGAGGTAGCGGATGCCGTCGACCACCTTGCACTGGGCGTGGTGGATGTGGCCGCAGACGACGCCGTCCAGGCCGCGGCGGCGGGCCTCGGCGACGAGGGCGCTCTCGAAGGCACCGATGAAGTTGACCGCCGTCTTCACCTTGAGCTTGAGTTTGATGAAGGCCGACAGCGACCACAGCCCGAAGCCGAAGCGCCGCCGCGCCCACCTGAGCGGCGTGTTGAGCATGCGCGCCAGTGCGTTGCCGTGGCCGCCGAGCAGAGCCAGCCAGCGGGCGTAGCGCACGACCACGTCGAACGCGTCGCCGTGGGTGACGAGCAGGTGCCGCCCGTCGGCGGTGGCGTGGATGCACTCGCGCTCGATCTCGATGCCGGGCAGGAACGCGCCGCAGTAGTCGCGCAGGCCCTCGTCGTGGTTGCCGGGCACGAAGATCAGGCGTGTGCCGCGGCGCATTTTGCCCAGCAAGGCCAGTACGACGTCGCTGTGCGCCTGCGGCCAGATCCCGCCGCGGTTGATGTCCCAGAAGTCGATGATGTCGCCGACGAGATAGATCGTGTCGGCCTCGTTCTGCTCCAGGAAGTCGAGCAGCGCCGGTGCGCGACAGGCATGGGTCGCC
>DASRDL010000322.1:0-2848 GCA_035652635.1 Hyphomicrobiaceae bacterium
CTGGGACAGCGTCACCCTCGACATGCAGCACGGCGGCAGCAACATCAACGACGCCGTGCCGCTGATGGTGGCGATCCAGAGCAGCAGCGACGCCACGCCGCTGGTGCGCGTGCCCTGGAACGACCCCGCCCAGATCCAGCGTGCGCTCGACGCCGGCGCCATGGGCATCATCTGCCCCATGATCAACACCAGGGCCGAGGCCGAGGCGCTGGTGCGCTCGGGCCGCTACCCGCCGATGGGCGAGCGCAGCTTCGGGCCCTACCGCGCCTCCCAATACGGCGCCGACTACTGGCTGAAGGCCAACGAGGAGATCCTGCTGTTCGCCATGGTGGAGACCAAGCAGGCCGTGAACAACCTCGACGAGATCCTGTCGGTCAAGGGCATCAGCGGCGTCTACGTCGGACCCTCCGACCTGTCCTTGAGCCTCGGCAAGCCACCCACCCTCGACCCCAGCGACAAGGAGGTGCTGGCCGCCATCGACACCATCGTCAAGACCACGCGCAAGAAAGGCCTGATCGCCGGCGTGCACACCGACGGGCCCGCCACGGCGCTCAAGCGCTTCGAGGCCGGCTTCCAGATGTGCACGATCCTCAACGACGTGCGCCTGTTGGCCGTTGCGGCCGCCAACGCCGTCAACGAGGTGCGCGGCAAGGCCCCAGCCGCCAAGGCCAAGACGTATTGATGCGTTGTCATCCCGGAATTCGCGAAGCGAATATCCGGGACCCAGCCAAGGTCGAGCTCGCCCCTGGGTCCCGGATGGTTGCTTCGCAACCTCCGGGATGACAAACCACCAGCAACGAGAACCAGGGAGAATCGTCATGGCTACCGATACGTCATCTCGCAAGTCCAAGATCGATACGGCCCTGAAGCGCGCCACCGATGCCGGCGACGTGCCCGGCGTCGTCGCCATGGCCACCGACCGCAGCACCACCATCTACGAGGGCGCGTTCGGCAACCGGGTGCTCGGCCAGCCGGCGCCGATGACCCTCGACACGGTCGTGTGGATCGCCTCGATGACCAAGGCGCTCACCTCCACCGCCGCCATGCAGCTCGTCGAGCAGGGCAAGCTCGCGCTGGACGAGCCGGCCGCCAAAGTGGTGCCGGCGATCTCCGCTGCCCAGGTGCTGGAGGGCTTCGACGCCTCGGGCCAGCCCAGAACGCGCGCCCCCAAGCGCCCCATCACGCTGCGCCACCTGCTCACGCACACGGCGGGCTTCGGCTACGAGATCTGGAGCGAGGACATCGCCAAGTACCAGACCGCCAAGGGCATCCCCGGCATCATCACCTGCCAGAACGCGGCGCTCACCACGCCGCTGCTGTTCGATCCGGGCGATCGCTGGTTCTACGGCATCGGCATCGACTGGGCGGGCAAGATGGTGGAGGCCGCGAGCGGGCAGAAGCTCGGCGACTGCCTTTCCAAGAACCTGTTCGGCCCGCTCGGCATGACCAGCACCGCCTTCAAGATCACGCCCGACATGCGCGCGCGGCTGGCCAAGATCCACCAGCGCGGCGACGACGACAAGCTCACGCCGCAGATGGACCTCGAGATCCCGCAGGAGCCCGAGTTCCAGATGGGCGGCGGCGGCCTCTACTCCACCGCCGGCGACTACCTGAAGTTCGTGCGCATGATCCTCAACCGCGGCAAGGCCGGCACCACGCAGGTGCTGAAGCCCGAGACGGTCGACCTCATGTCGCGCAATGCCATGGGCGGCAATCGCGTCTGCCTCCTGAAGACGGCAGCGCCGCCGCTCTCCAACGACGCGGAGTTCTTCCCCGGCGTGCCGAAGTCCTGGGGCCTCAGCTTCCAGATCAACGAGGCAAAGGCGCCCACGGGCCGGCCGGCGGGCGGCCTCATGTGGGCGGGATTGGCCAACTCCTTCTTCTGGATCGACCACACGACCGGCATCGGCGGCGTCTACCTCACCCAGGTGCTGCCCTTCGCCGACAAGAAATCGCTGCCCCTCTACTACGCGTTCGAGGCGGCTTTCTATTCGTAAGCCGAGGCACGATGGGACTTGTCATCCCGGCCCGGGTGCGGCAGCACGGAGGGCCGGGACCCAGGGTCAGGAGGCGGCGCGCGAAGCGGGGCACCTGGGTCCCGGATATTTCGCTTCGCGAAATTCCGGGATGACAATCCATGACCACGCCACGCGGCCCACGCTTCGACACGCTATCGCTGCACGCTGGACAGCGCCCGGACCCCGCCACCGGCGCGCGCGCCGTGCCCATCTACCAGACCACCTCCTACGTGTTCGAGGATACCGAGCACGCGGCCGGCCTCTTCAACCTGGAGCGGGCGGGCCACATTTACTCGCGCATCTCCAACCCCACGGTGGCGGTGCTGGAGGAGCGCATCTCGGCGCTCGAAGGCGGCGTCGGCGCAGTGGCCACCGCGAGCGGCCAGGCGGCGCTGCACCTCATCATCGCCACGCTGATGGGCGCAGGCGGGCACATCGTCGCCTCTTCGCGCATCTACGGCGGCTCGCACAACATGTTCACCCACACGCTGCCGCGCTTCGGCATCACCACCACGCTGGTCGATCCGCGCGAGCCGGCGAGCTTCGCCCGCGCCATCACCGACAGCACGCGGCTCGTCTTCGCCGAGACGCTCGGCAACCCCGGGCTCGAGGTGCTGGACATCAGAGCGGTGGCCGACATCGCCCACGCCCGCGGGCTGCCGCTCGCCGTCGATTCCACCTTCACCACACCCTACCTGTGCCGGCCGTTCGAGCACGGCGCCGACATCGTCATGCACTCGGCCACCAAGTTCTTAGGGGGACACGGCGTCGCCATCGGCGGCATCGTGGTGGACGGCGGCCGCTTCGACTGGGTGAAGTCGGGCAAGTTC
>DASRDL010000323.1:0-11592 GCA_035652635.1 Hyphomicrobiaceae bacterium
GAGTGTGGGGAACAGGTTGTAGGACTGGAAGATGAAGCCGATGTGCCGGCGCCGCAGCCGCGCCAGGTCCTCGGGCGACAGCCCGGCGGTGGAGTGGCCGGCGACGGTGAGCGTGCCCTCGGTCGGGGTCAGGATGCAGCCGAGGATCGACAGCAGCGTGGTCTTGCCGCTGCCGGAGGGGCCCATGAGCAGGGTCAGCTCGCCGGCATTGAGCGACAGGCTCACGCCCTTGAGCGCGCGCGTCTTGCGGGCGCCGTTGCCCAGCTCCTTGACGATGTTGTGCGCCTCCATCACCACCTTGGGCGCGCTGGAGGTGGCCGGGCTCGCGTTGGCGGCGGCGGGTGCGATCACGGCGCTGGTTCCATCGGCACTCATCGGCTGAACACCACGGCTGGATCGATGCGCATGACTTTACCTATGGCGGAGAGCGCCGATATGGCGCACATGCCGATCGTCAGGCCGAGCAGCAGGGCGGCGAGCCCCGGTGTCATGATGATCGGCAAGGGCGTCTGCTCGCTCAGGTGGACGACCGTGATGGCAATGGCCATCCCAAGCGCGTAGCCGAGCACGGCGCTGAGCGCCGCCTGTGCCAGGATCACGCGATGGATGTAGCCCGAGGACGAGCCCAGCGCGCGCAGGGTGGCGAACTCGTTGATGTGGTCCTTGGTGCTCGAATAAAGCGTCTGCGCCACGATCACCGTGCCCACCACCAGCCCCAGGATGGCGCCGCCGATCAGCGCCACGCCGGCGCCCGTGGCAAACAGCCAGTGGGTGAGGCTGCGGTCGTGGAACTCGGCCGTGGTCAGAACCTCGTTGTCGGGAACCTTGGCGGCGAGCTCGCGGCGCACGGCGGCGACGTCGGCTCCGGGCTCCAGTTTCACCAGCACGTAGCTCACGGCATCCGACGGCATGTCGAGCAGGCTGCGGGCGCGGCTGATGGTGGTGAAGATGTAGGGCGAAACCGTGAAGGAGCGGATGCCCTCGGTGATGCCGGTGACGCGCACGCGCGAGGCACCGATCTGGGCCGTATCGCCCACCCCGTTGATGCCGAGATCGTGCAGATAGGTCTTGTCCACCATCACCGCATCGCGCGCACCGAGGCCGGAGACGTCGCCCTCGACCACGTTCCACGGGCGCAGGCCGCCCTCCTCGGCATCGGTGCCGACGATGACGACGAGGGTGGCGCCGCCCTTGGGCTTGCGCCAGTCCGTGAAGCCGACCACCAGCGGCACCGCCTTTGCGACCCCGGGCGTCGACAGCGCGGCGAACTTCTCGCGCAGGGTGATGGGCTGGCCCTCCTCGAAGTTCTTGCTGCCGTAGGCCATGATCCACAGGTCGGCCTCGGAGCGGTCGATCATCGAGACGATGATGTTGCGTGCACCGAGGTAAAGACCGAGTTGCACCGCAACGAGGACGATGGAGAAGAGGATGCCCACCATCGTCACCGCGAGCCGGATGCGGTCGTGAAACAGGTTGCGGAAAGCCAGGGTGAACGTCATCACGCTTCGCGTCGCTTGCCGGCCCCCGCCCTGCTCCAGGGCTCGAGGAATCCGGATTCGCCGGGGCACGTGTCCGGCTGGTCCAAGGAGTCGGCGGCGGCAGTGCCAGGGCTCACGCGCCGAGCAAACACGCCGTCGTTATATAGGAATTGGGGCTCTTCATGGCGAGCGAACGAAAGAATAGGGGCCACGCGTCGCTCCGCCGCGCGCCCGGCCCGCGTCCCCGGGAGCGCCCGGACAGCCCCATCCAACGGCCACTCCGGCGCATCAAACCTTTGAATTCTAATCATTTTCTCCTCTCGTGGCGCACCCGCGCAGAGCCCGTCCGGCTCCCCGCTGCGCGCCCCGGCGCGGCCGAATGCCCCGAGCCCGTCGAAGGCGCGGGTGGCGCTCGGCCTCCGCCAGATCATTCGCCGCTGACGCCTCTCACGATACGAGCGATATCGCCCTTGGCGATGATGGCGCTCTCCAGCCAGCCGACGAACCGCTCGGTGCGCTCGGCCACGACGTGCCGCTGCTGGTCGAGCGTGACCATGTGATAGCTGTCCTCCAGGACGAGCGTGTCGACGAGCCCGCCCAGATGCGTCTGGAGGTAGTGTGCGTTCTTGAGGCTCGCTATGTCGTCGTTGCGCGGGTGAACGATGAGCGCCGGCTGGCGCACGTTGCCGAGCCCGCTGCGCTTCACCGCCTGCACCAGCACGTTGAAGTTGGCAAAGCAGCGTGCCGGCGTGCTGAAGGTGCCGGCGAGGCTCGAGTCGCCGCTCTGCATGCTGGCGACGACCAGAGCCCTCACACGCTCGTCCTTGAGACCGTAGGGCTCGTGCTCGGGCAGGTCGAACTCGAACCTGATCGGCAACGGGCGCAGGTAGCGGAGTGGCCGCGAGTACCAGGGCATCGACCAGCCGTCGAGCCTGAGCGTCGGCGCCAGCAACAGCAGGCCGTGCACGGACTCGGGACGGTTCTGGGCCAGATGGATCGCCAGGATGCCGCCCATCGAAAGGCCGCCGGCAACAATGATGTCGCACTGCTGCTTGAGCAGATCGTGGGCGGCCTCGACACTGGCGTACCACTGCCGCCAGGTGGAGCGGCGCAGCTCCTCCGGCGTGCCGCAGTGGCCAGCGAGCTGGCAGCAGTAGACCGTGTTGCCGGCACGCGCCAGACGCTGGGCGATGAACCGCAGCTCGACCGGCGTCCCGCCGAGCCCATGAATGAGGAGGACTCCCACGCGCCCGCCACGGATGAACAGGCTGCGATCCGGAATCTCCTGGTCGAGGTGCTGCCGCTTTGTCGTCGCGGGGTCGACTTGTTCTTGATCTTTGTCCCTGTCAGTCATCTTGTTCTCATAGACACCCGTAGATGCGCCCCGCCCATGCCGGCGGCGACTGCCCGCGCCCTCGATCCGCCTCCCCGCGCAACCCCCTGACCTCCCAGCCTTATCCTCAGCGGGAGCGGAGAACGCAAACCGTCGGCTATCTGAAGGCTAACCCGATGTGAAAGCCGGGAACCGATGGCTCGGTTCCGGGCCGCCCCATCGAAAATGATCAGCACGACTTTCCCGCTTGTGGCACCTCATTGCTTGCTGACGCGATGCATGACGCAGTCGAGCAGTTGTAGGCTCAAGTCCATCTCGTGCTTGCTGATGTGCAGGCTCGGCGCCAGCGTGATGACGTTCTTGTAGTAGCCGCCAATATCGAGCACGAGGCCGTACTTCTTGCCGTCGACCTCCAGATCCGCCTTCAGGCCCTCGTCGACCATTCTGTCGACTATGGCCTTGGACGGCGTGAAGCTGTCGTGGGGCTCGCAGATCTCGATGCGCAGAGCCATGCCCAAACCGTCGACGTCGCCGACGATCTTGTGGCGACGCTTCAGGTCCTCGAGCCCCTCGAGCAGGTAGGCGCCCTTCTCCATCACCATCGACTCGTAGTCGGTCTCCGCCAGCATCTTCATGGTCTCGAGCGCGACCCCTGTACCCATCGGATTGGCGTTGAAGGTGGAGTGGGTGGAGCCCGGAGGGAAGACCTGCGGGTTGATGAGCTCCTCACGCGCCCAGATGCCGGCCAGCGGATTGAGACCGTTGGTGATCGCCTTGCCGAAGACGATGACGTCGGGCGACACGCCGAAGTGCTCGATCGAGAACAGCTTGCCGGTGCGGTAGAAACCCATCTGGATCTCGTCCACCACCAGCAGGATGCCGTGCCGGTCGAGCACCCGCTTGAGCTCGACGAAGAAGTTCTTGGGCGGAATGACGTAGCCGCCGGTGCCCTGGATCGGCTCGACGTAGAAGGCGGCGTACTCGGCCTCGCCCACCTTCGGGTCCCACACGCCGTTGTACTCGCTCTCGAACAGCCGCTCGAACTGCTTGACGCAGTGATGGCCGTACTCCTCCTTCGTCATGCCCTTGGGGCCGCGGAAGTGATAGGGGAAGGGGATGAACTGGGCGCGGTCGCCGAAGTGGCCGTAGCGGCGCCGATAGCGGTAGGACGAGGTGATGGCCGAGGCGCCCAGCGTGCGGCCGTGATAGCCGCCCTCGAAGGCGAACATCAGGCTCTTGCCGCCCTTGGCGTTGCGCACGAGCTTCAGGCTGTCCTCGACCGCCTGGCTGCCGCCGACATTGAAATGGATGCGGCCCTTGGCGCCGAACCTCTCCTCGGCCGCCCGTGCCAGCAGCGTGGCGAGCTCGATCTTCTCGCGGTGCAGGTACTGGCTGGCCACCTGCGGCAGGCGGTCGAGCTGACGGCGCACGGCCGCGTCGAGCCGCTCGTTGCGGTAGCCGAAGTTGACCGCCGAGTACCACATCTGCAGGTCGAGATAGGGCCGCCCTTCCATATCGAACAGGAAGGAGCCCTCGCAGCTCTCGAAGATTTTCGGCGGGTTGGTGTAGTGGACGGTGTCGCCGTGCGAGCAGTAGCGCTGCTCCAGGTCGAGGAGCTCCGCCTCACGGGCCCGCAGGGCTACGGCGCCGGCCGGGTCGACGTGGTCCGACGGCCGCTCGGCCGGCTTGTGCTTCAGCGTGCTGGTCATCGTTCAGTCCTCTGCCCCGTGCAGAGGCTGGCCGGTGCCGGAAGCGCGGCCCTGCTCGAGCCATCCGGCAAGCAACTCGGTTGCCTCTTCGAAGTCGGCGAACGCGAAGTGGGGCAGTCGGTTGGTCATGCAATGTTGGTGCAGCGCGCCCTTGGCCAAGACCAGATCGGCCTCGCCGGCCACACAGAAATCGGACCGGCCGTCGCCGACCACCACCGAGAACTCCTCGGCCATGCCGGCGCCGAAGGAGCACTTGCAGTTGCCGGACAGCGACCGGCACTCGCTGCGGGCATGCGGAAAGGTGAGCCGCCACCGATCCTCACCGCGCCATTCCAGGTGGTTGGCGTAAAAGGGAAGGTCGAGGCCGTAGCGCCCCAGCACGGCGGCAACCGTGCGGTCGAGCCCGTCGGACACGACCGTCACGCTATCCCCGCGCCGTGTGAAGAAGTCGACGAAGCCGGCGAACCCCGGGTCGATCTCGATGCCGGCAATGAACCCGTCCATCTCAGCCGGCGTGGCGCGGATGAGATCGATCTGGCGCACCATGCACTCGCGCGAGCCGATCCGTCCGGCGAGCCAGTCCTCCTCGATGTCACGCCAGGCAGGTGCCGCAAAACGCTCCAGAAGGGCATCCGTGGTATCGAGGGCGGCGATGGTCCCGTCGAAATCCACCAGCAGACGGCACTTCACACGCACGCGTGACACGTCGAGAGAACCCGTTGAGAGCATTGCCGCACGTTGACCTGGGGCCCGCCCAGGCGACGGCCTCTTTAGCTGCCCTCGCCCGACATGCCAATCAGTTTCGATCACGTTTACGTTAAACCCATCCCCACCTGCGCAGCCGATCGATAGCACGGGAAGGTTGCCCCAGGCTGTCACCGCCGCACCACGTAGGGCCTACGTGGCGACGTCATAAGGAATTGTTAACGCTGCAGGGACACATGGCCGCAGGACGACGACGATTGCACTGAATGACGTTCAGCAAAATCGCCGCTCGAACATCGCCGCGACGACATAGCTGATGCCCGCCGCCAGCAGACCGCACAGGTAGGGTGCCGTGAGCCCGAGGGCATACTTGCCTCCCGCCCACACCAGCATGCCGGCAGCCACCGACGCGTAGGCGGCGGCCGGTCCGCCGAAGCGGCTGAAGAGCGCGAACAGGGACGCGACGAACACGCCGGCGCTGCCGAACGCCGATGCGGTCTCGACCAGGTCGTGGATCCGATTGGAGGTGACCGACAAGAGATAGGCGACGATCGACAGAACCATGACGGTGATCCGGACCGACCACAGCTTGCCGTGATCGCTCAGGCCCGGGACCAGCCGGACGATGATATTGTGCGAGATCTGGGAAGCGGGCGCGTGCAGGGCGGCGTGGACGGCCGAGAGAATAGCCGAGATCACCGCGCCCACGAACGACACGTAAAGCACACCCGGCAGGAAGACCTCGGCCAGGCGCGGGACGATCTGCTCGGAGTCCTGGATGGCGCCCGCCGCATGCGGGGCGACGAGCCCCAGGAATACCGGGATGAGGCCGACCAGCAGATACGTGCCCCCGCCGAGAACCGTGCCGAGGCTGGCGACGGCGGCGGCGCGTGCGCCGAGGAAGCGCGAGATCAGCTCGACCGCGACGATGGTGCCACAGACCGGGATGGCGATCTGCTCGAGCACCTCGAGGGCCCCGGTGTCGGCGCCGAGGAGACGGAGTTGGTCAGGCTCCACCTTGGCGAGACCGGCCGACACCCCGCCCACGTGCAGTGCCACGACCGTGCCCAGGATGATGAGGCCGATCACCACGGCAACGCCCTGGACAACGTCCGTAACCGCGTCGGCCAATAGCCCGCCGACCACCGAGTAGGCGCCCACCAGCAGGGCCGCCAGGGTGATGGCCGCAATCAGGCCGAGACCCGAATTGGCGCTCATGATCTGGCCGAAGGCGCGCACCTGGGCCGCCGCCCAGATCACCGATCCCGGCAGCAGCATGATGACCACGAGCTGCTCCACCCCCGGCGAGTAGCGCTGGCGGAAGAGGTCGGCGAAGGTCGTGAGCCCCCGGCTCCACAAGGCGCGGGCGAAAAAGACGCCGACCACGATGATGGCGGTTGCATAGCCGACCGGGTCCACTAGTGCACCGCTCAGCCCCTTCTCGTATACCGCCCCGCCCGAGGCGACGATGGCCTCGGCGCCGAAGTAGGTGGCAAACACCGAGAAGGCCACGAGGCCGGTGCCGAGACGGCGCCCGGCCAGGATATAGTCAGCCTCGCTCGCCATCCGCCGCGACACCCACGCGCCGATGGCAAACTGGGCGACGACGTAGGCGACGATCGCCACCAACAACCAGTTCACGATCTCCCCCGTGGTTGCGCTGCCCGCCAAGCACAACCCCTGCGGCGTTTGGGCCGGCGAGCGGGGCCCGGGCAAATCAATCGCATGAACGGCCGTTGTGGGAACTGCCGCAGATTGTTCTTTTTTGTATGGTTGAGGTGGCCCCCTGAGCGTTACGTACGGCAATCCCCATATGCGCGTCGAGGACTGGGCATCGAGGCAATACCGGGCAGTCTGGTGAGCGCACCTCTCCATCCCTTACGACCGGCGATCTCTTGTCTCACCGCCGCCGCACTGGTGCTGGCGCAGATCCCGGCTCTTCGCGCCGCCTCCGCCATGACGCGGGCGGAGTACGAGGCCTGTCAGGCCCGCGATGAGAACGGATTCCGCTCGGCCATCGAGTTGCTGACGCGCAAGGGCCTCGAGGCAGGGCTCTCCGGCGTCGACTACAAGGCCATGCTGGCCGAGGAGTGGCGGCGCGGCAATGTCGACGACATCATCGACCGCGAGGTCGACCGCGCCATCGGCGAGGTGCGCGAGGAATCGAGCTGGTTCAAGCTGTGGTCGTCGCTGGCCTCGCGCGAGAAGGCGCAGGAGCTGGCGACCACGGCAGCGGAGAGGGTCTACCGCTCCGAGCCCGTCAAGAAGGCGATCGAGCAGCTCGCCGCCGGCATCGGCAAGGACATCGGCAAGCGCATCGAGCTTGCCACCATCGACTCGGCCGCGCCGGCCACCCAGTGCATCCAGGCCTTCCTCGGCGCCCGCTACGGCGCCACCATCGCCCGCGTCGTCGCCGACGGCGCCGGTCGGGAGTACACGGTCGATCCGACCAGGGCCGGCGCCCAGGTCTCCACCGGCCAGGTGCTGATCGAAGGCCGCGAGGGCATCGCCGGCACGGTCGTGCTGGTCGTGCGCCGCCAGCTCGCCAACATGGCGGCCCGTATCGGCCAGCGCATCGTCGGCTCGATCCTGAGCAAGCTCGTGTCGGTGGTGGCGAGCGGCGTCGGCCTCGTGCTCATCGCCAAGGACATCTGGGACTTCCGTCACGGCGTGTTGCCGATCGTCGCCGGCGAGATGAAGTCGAAGGAGACCAAGGAGAAGGTGCGCGAGGAGCTGGCCAGGTCCATCGCCGAGCACATCGACGATAGCCTGGCGGAGATCGCGCAGAAGACCGCCGAGCGTGTGGTCGAGATCTGGCAGGAGTTCCGCCGCGCCCATGCCAAGGTGCTGGAGCTGGCCGAGCGCAAGGAGGCGTTCCGCAACTTCCTCGACACCGTCAAGGCCGCCGACATGCCCCGCCTCGACGAGGTGGTGGCCCTGGTGCTGGCAGGCGAAGGCGAGGAGGGCGTCATGCGCCGGCTGGCCGACGGCACCCTGCACCGCGCCGTGACCGCGCTGCCCGCGGGGGCCATCGACATCGCCCGCGAGGCGCAGTCGCTCGAGACGGCCCTGAAGTGGCAGGCGATCGCCGGCGACAGCCTGCCCAAGGTGGTCGACTACGAGCTGCACCGGCGCGCGAGCCCCGACTCCTTCACCAAGGCCAGCCTGCAGCGCCTGATCGGCCTGGAGGATCGGCTCGCCATCACGCGGCTCGCGGCGCTGAAACCCGAGGCGCGTGCCCCCCTCTTCGAGATCGAGACGGGCGAGCTCAGGATGCTCGGCCGCGCCCTCGACGAGGGCCAGCTCGACAGCCTCGCGCGCTACCTGACAGGACTGGAGAAGGGCCCGGCCCTGCGCCTCCTGCGCGCCGTGGCGCAGACGCCCACGCGCATGGCCGAGCTCGGCAAGCCCAGGGTGCGCGAGGCCATCATCGCCTCCAGCGACCAGGCGGCGGCGGTGGGCATGATGCTGCAGGCGAGCAGCCTGCCCGATCCCGCGGCGATGCTGGAGCACTTGAACCTGGTGGTCGACGGCCGCGTCAGCCCCTGGCTCATATGGGAAAAGCACCCCGCCACCCTGGCCGGAACCGCCGTCCTGGCGCTGGCGCTGCTGCTCATGCTGAAACGGCTCCTGTTCGGCACGCGGGCGAAGATCGTGGTGCGCGAGCGTGCCGGCTTCATGGGCCGCGGGGGCCGCCGCTGATGCGGCTCCTCACCTGCGACACCATCCCCGACCGGCCGGTGGAGCTGGGGGGCCTGGTGCACGCCTCGGCCGTCACCGGCGCCAACATCCTGCGCGACATGCGCGAGGCCGTGGTCAACACGCTGGGCGGCCACATGACCAAGTACGAGGACGTGCTCGACAAGACCATCGACCGGGCGCTGGCGGTGCTGTCGGAGCGGGCGCGGGCGGAGGGCTACGACGGCGTGCTGGCCATCCGCATCTCGCACCCCGTCATCACCAGCGGCGCCATCGAGGTGGTGGTGGCGGGCACGGGCTTCCGCTACCGCGAGCCTGCGTCCACGGGCGGCGTCTAGGCGGACCCGTCCAGGCGGACCAGTTGCCGGCCCCGGCCGGCCCTGATAGATAGCTCGCACCCGCGGCCCCGGCGATCGGCTGCAGCTTCGCCGCGCCGCCGGCACCCCGGTGGGGGATAGTTTAACGGTAGAACAGCGGACTCTGACTCCGTTAGTCGAGGTTCGAATCCTCGTCCCCCAGCCACTTACCAGGGATTTCCGGGCCTTGCCGCGTCAGAGGGCAGGATGCGACGCCGGTTTCACTCCAGCCAGATCCGCAACGGCATGCCGCCCCTCGGATGCAGGCTGATGCGGGCGAGCGGATAGGGCTGCACGCCCTCCACGGGCGCAAGGCGGGCCGAGCTCTGCAGGATGGTCGCCAGGATCGCGGTGATCTCGATCATGGCGAAGGCCATGCCGATGCAGATGCGCGGGCCGGCGCCGAACGGCATGTACTGGTAGCGCGAGATCTTGCCCTCCTCGGCGGCGGAGAAGCGCACAGGGTCGAAGACGTCGGGGTCGTGCCAGCGCCTGGAGTGGCGGTGCATGGCATAGATCGGCAGGGCGATCGCCGTTCCCGCCTTCACCAGGTGCTCGCCCAGCCGCACGTCGGCAATGGCCTCCCGGCCGGTCGCGGGCACCGGCGGATAGAGGCGCATGCTCTCCTTGATGACCTGCTGCGTCAGCACGAGCCGGTCGATATGCTCCGCCGCGACCGGCGCCCCGCCCGTCACCGCTGCGACCTCCTCCTTCAAGGCTCTCGTCCACTGCGGCGAGCACGCCAGCAGGTAGAGCGTCCACGTCAGCGCCTTGCTGGTCGTCTCGTGGCCGGCCAGATAGAAGGTGAGCAGATTGTCGATCAGCTGCTCGTCGCTCATCGTCGCTGCCGTCTCTGCGTCGCGCGCTGCCATCAGGCGGCGCAGGAGGTCGTCCGGCTGCCGGGAGGTGCGCCGGCGCTCGGCCAGCATTGCCGCCACGCCCGCGCGCAGCGCACGCACGCCGGCCCTGATCCGGCGTCCGCCGGGTTGCGGCATCCAGCCCGGCATGTGGGCGGCGACGTAGAGCTGCCGCCACATCGCCGAGCGCTGCAGCCCGTCCGCCGAAGCCTCGAGGGCGAGGCCGACGGTGGCATCGCTCGACGGCAGCAGGGTCGTGCAGATGACATCGAAGGTGACCGCCGTCATGTCGGCGTCGATCCGCTGCGGCATGCCCGGCGGTGCGCGCCGCCATCTCTCGAGCAGCCGCTGCGTGGCGTCCACGAATGCGGGCACGAAGGTCATCAGCTCGTGCCGCCGGAACATGGGCGCCGCAATCTGGCGCTGCCATTTCCACTCGGGGCCCTGGCTCGTCAGGATGCCCCGGCCGAGCAGGGGAGAGAAGAACGCGATCTGCACGTTCTTGCTGAACTTGTCGGCCTCGTCGAGCAGCACTGCCTTGACCAGGTCCGGCCCGGTCACCCACGCGAAGCGCGGGCCCAGACCGTCGAAGGCGACGTAGTCGAGCTCGTAGACGGTCCGCGGTATGATCTCCAAAGGATTGCGCAGAAAGCCCGCGATCAGGGCGAGCCCTCTGACCAACCGGGCCGGCGGGACCACGTGCGGCGGCACGAACGTGGGCATCGATTGGGCGACGGCGGCCACGGCGACACCTCATTTTGGATGCGGTCGACGTCACCTTCCGCCGGATGCACGAGCCGACGCTGTGTCCGAGGGAACAGCGCTGGCGACGGCACTGGAGCATCGGTGGCGGCGGGCAGTGCGCCGACGCGCCTGGCCGTGTCGGCCGCAGCACATTCGTGGTAGCTGTTGCCATCCACTGAAGGTTGCCATCATCGAGAGCGGGGAGCCCGAGCCGTCCGCGGGTGCATCGTGAGCAGCGAGCATTTCGACGTTCTGATCATAGGCGCCGGCCTGTCCGGCATCGATGCCGCCTGCCACCTGCAGAAGAATTGCCCCACGCGCACATTCGTCATTCTCGAGGCCCGCGACCGCATCGGCGGCACGTGGGATCTGTTCCGCTATCCGGGCGTGCGCTCGGACTCCGACATGTTCACCCTCGGCTACTCCTTCCGGCCCTGGACCGGGGCCAAGTCCATCGCCGGCGGCGCTTCGATCCTGGAGTACATCCGCGCCACCGCCGCCGAGCACGGCGTCGACCGCAAGATCCGCTTCGACCATCGGGTCGTGCGCGCTTCCTGGTCGTCCAGCGAAAGGCGCTGGACGGTCGAGGCGGAACGGGGCGCCGGACGTGGGACGGCAACCTTCACCTGCGGCTTCGTCTTCGCCTGCAGCGGCTACTACAGCTACGCCGAAGGCTACACGCCGGAGCTGCCCGGCATCGGCCGGTTCAAG
>DASRDL010000324.1:0-5841 GCA_035652635.1 Hyphomicrobiaceae bacterium
GGTGCTGACGAGGGCATGGCGCTCGTTGACCAGCTCCTGGACCAGGCCTTTGATCTTGTGCTCGTTCTGGTTGTAGGCCTTCTCGAGTATTGCCACCTCGTTGTGCACCATGGCCTCGAGCTCGCCGGCCCGGCCGAGCGCGCGCGAGATCGCCTCGTTCATGAACGACACCTGCCGGCGCACGGCCTGCCCCAGGGAGGCGGCCGACTGCTCGGCGGCACGGTCGGGCTCGGCCAGGCGCACGGCCACCTCGGTCATGGCCGACGACATGAGCTTCAGCTCCTGCGCCCGCCAGGCGAGCAGCGCCAGGAACCAGACGAGCGCGATCGGCAGGGTCACGGCCGTGATGCTGACGAGCAGGGCCGGGCCGGAGAACACCGATCCGCCCGAGGCGTGCGTGGCCCAGGCGAGGAGCGCGCTGACGAGCACCCAGATGCCCGACGCGATCGCCGCCACCTGGAACGGCTTGTTGCTGGGCTTCTGCTGCAGCGCGTAGATCAGGCCGCCGATCGAGGGGGCGTCGTCGTTGGCGGCGATGGTCGTCCGGGCCGGACCGGCGGGCCGCCGCTTGGCCGGCCTGCGGCCTGTGCCGCGGTCGGGCGTCTCCTTGCCGGCGCCGGGCTTGTGCGCGCCGAGGCCGCCGTTGGCGAACGAGGACGGCGAGCGCACGCCGTCGGCGGGGCCCTCGGCCGGAGACGCCAGCTCGAGCGCACCGGACGTGCGCTCGGCCGCCTCACGCTGCGACTTGCCGTCGTATGCCATTCCCCCTGTCCAACCTCGGTGCGCCGCGGCGCACCGAACCCCGTCACCCCCCGGTCACATAACGCATTTGCCGGTTGCGGCCCAGGCCAGCCAACGCGGAAATCTGGTGATCAATAGACCTGACAGGTGGCGGGCCGGCACCCCTCTCCGCCACGCCTGGACCAATTGCAGCACCTGCTACGGACGCAATTGGGCAAAACCAAGATTAGACTTTGATCGGTGTGCAAGCGGTCGCAAACAGCCAACCTTTACCATCACGACCGGTCGCGGCCGGGCTTAACGCAAGGTTATGCACTCCGAATCCATCATCAAAACTGTAGGGTCGTCTGGATTGCCTCGGCGACCCTCGCCGGCGGGGAGCCTTCCGAATCAACGGCAATCGGCTGGGGAGCATCACGCTTGGGGAGAAAACCGGCACACGCAGATATGGCACGGCTGGGTGGGGAGACGCGCGAAGGCCTCGCGGGTGATCCCATCGATCGCGCCTATCTCGAACGTTTCACGCTGCGCAATGCGGAGCTGGAGCGCGAAGTCCTGGAGCTGTTCGCCGACCAGGCGCCTCTCTACTTGGAGCGTCTGCGTGCGGCGGATGCGGCACGGGCCTGGCGGGACGCGGCACACACGATCAAGGGGGCAGCCGCCGCGATCGGCGCCTGGCGCGTGGCCCGCTTCGCCGAAATGGCCGAGCTCGTCGACGTGGAGGCGGATCTGGCGCGGCGCGAAGGCCATCGCGAGGAGGCCATCGCCGCCGTCGCGGCCGCCATCGACGAGGCGTGCCGTTTCGTCGCCCGCATCTATCGCGGCGCCTGAACGGCTCTGGGCCCGGCGGGCTTGAATTTGCCCCGGGGCCCCGCTAACACTCCCGCCGCCGCGATGCGCGCCCCCGGCGCGCCTTGTCGTGTCCTGAGCGCGGCATAACGGCGAGGCCTCATCCCGTCCATGGCCAAGATCACGTTCATCCAGCCGGACGGGAGTTCACAGATCGTCGATGCCGAGGAGGGCATGACGGTCATGGAGGCCGCCAAGAAGAACATGGTGCCCGGCATCGAGGCCGAGTGCGGCGGCGCCTGCGCCTGCGCCACCTGCCACGTCTACGTCGACGAGGCCTGGCGCGAGAAGACCGGCGCGCCCTCCGAGATGGAGGAGGACATGCTGGACTTTGCCTTCGACGTGCGCCCCACCAGCCGGCTCAGCTGCCAGATCAAGGTGACGGCGGCGCTCGATGGCCTCGTCGTCAGCGTGCCCGAGAAGCAGTTCTGAGGCGGGGTACGGTCGGGCGCGCATGAGACGGCGGTGGCAACTGGCAGCACTGCTGATGCTCGTCGGGGCGGCCGGCTTGTGCCCGCGACCGGCTGACGCACAGCAGCACTGGGCGGCGCTCGACCCCAACAGCGAGTCCTCCTCGCCCGTCGTGTGGGGGGCCACCGAGGACGAGGCGCGCCAGAAGGCGGTTGACGCCTGCCGCCGCCTGTCCAAGACCTGCGCCAACGGGCCCGCGTCCACCTCCGACATGCGCGAGGTGTTCGTCGTCATGTGCTGCGCGCTGCCCAAGCCTGGCTGTGCCGCGGCGGCCGGCGACACGCGGCGGGCGGCGCAGAAGAAAGTGCAGGAAATGTTCGCCGACGCCGGCTACAAGGAGTGCTCCGTGAAGCACACCATGTCGGCGGCGACCGGCAAGCGACAGTGAGAGTCCCCTGATCCATGTCAGCTGAAGGTGCAACGGGCGCCAGGCCCGACGGAGCGCCCGCGGGCGCGGCAATCGAGACCGACGCGCTCATCATCGGCGCCGGGCCGGTGGGCCTGTTCGCCGTGTTCGAGCTCGGCCTCCTCGATATCAAGGCCCACCTGGTCGACATCCTCGACAAGCCCGGCGGGCAGTGCGCCGAGCTCTATCCGGAGAAGCCGATCTACGACATTCCCGGCCTGCTCGTCGTCACGGGCCAGGAGCTGACCGACCGGCTCATGGAGCAGATCAAGCCGTTCGCGCCGACGTTCCATCTGGGCCAGCGCGTCGACACGCTGAAGCGCCAGCCCGACGGGCGCTTCCGTCTCACGACCGACGCCGGCACCGAGTTCCTGACCAAGGTGGTGGTGGTGGCCGCCGGCGGCGGCTCGTTCACACCCAAGCGGCCGCCGCTCGCCGGCATCGAGGCCTACGAGGGCAAGTCGGTGTTCTACGCCGTGCGCCGCATCGAGGACTTCCGCGGGCGCGACGTGCTGATCGTCGGCGGCGGCGACTCGGCGCTCGACTGGGTGCTCAACCTGCAGCCGGTGGCCAAGTCGCTGACGCTGCTGCATCGGCGCGACGAGTTCCGCGGCGCGCCGCACTCGGTGGAGAAGATGCGCGCGCTGGTGGCGGAGAAGAAGATGCAGCTGCGCATCGGCCAGATCACCGCCCTGCACGGGGACGGTGGCATGCTCTCGGCCGTCACCATCCGCACCAAGGAGGGCGAGGAGCGCCTCGCCTGCGACCGGCTGCTGCCCTTCTTCGGCCTCACCATGAAGCTGGGGCCGGTGGCCGACTGGGGCCTCAATCTGGAGGAGAACCTGATCCCGGTCGACACCGAGAAGTTCGAGACGAGCGAGCCCGGCATCTTCGCCGTGGGCGACATCAACACCTACCCGGGCAAGCTGAAGCTCATCCTGTCGGGTTTCCACGAGGCGGCGCTGATGGCGCAGGCCGCCCACCGCATCGTCTTCCCGGGCAAGAAGCTGCTGTTCCAGTACACCACCTCGTCCTCCTCGCTGCAGAAGAAGCTGGGAGTGGGCTGAGGCGGGCTCAGTCGGCGCGCGCGGCAGTGGGCGGCGCGGCGGCGCCGCGGCGCCAGGGCCAAACGCGGCGACCGGCCGCGGCACAGCGGGCGCGCAGGTGGGGCCACGCTTCGGCGGCCGCCTTGAGAGCCGGCCGCACCCGCCCGAGGTAGATGCGAACGTAGGCCCGGCCCACCGGCGTCGCCCCGTGCGCGTAATCCCCGACCGCGACTGTCCCGTCGGCCCAGTCGTGCTTGTAGGCGTAGGCCGGGGCCAAAAGGTCGAACGTGGCCACGCCGTCGCCGCTGGCCCCCCTGATCCAGGCCTCGAGCAGCAGCGTGCCGGCGCTGAAGGCATCGAAGCGCGGATCGTGGACGATGACGTGAGCCGCGCAGCGTCCCTTGTCGGTGATGTCGATGGCGATGCCGGCCGCCGCGCCGCTCGACCGCAGCAGCGTCACGCCGCAGCCGACCGGGCGGCACCGGCCCTCGGCCACGTCGGCGAAGAAGGCGCCGAAGCGCTCGTCGGCCAACGCCCGCGACAGGCGCCCGGTCTTGTCGACCCAGGCCCGCTTGAGTGCGATCGCCTGCAGCGCGGCCGAGCGGGCTCCGCGCCCGCCGATCTGCCGCTCGACGGCGAGCGGGCCCTGCTCGGCGAGCCGGCGCGCGAGGCGGCGCCGGTTCTTGCGCGCCTTGGCGGTGTAGCGCCTTTCGTAGGCGGCGAAATCCGGCGCGCTGGCAAGATCGAGATAAGGGGCCTCCTCGACGGCCGTCTGCAAGATGCCCGGCTCGCGCAGCAGCGGCGCCACCACGGCATCGGCCCTGACCTTGCGCACGTGCACGACGTCGGCCCCGAGGGCCGTGGTGATGAAGCGCCAGGATTGGCGCATCGGCTCCGGGTCGCCGGGGTCCTCGGCCAGCACGTCGCCGTACTGGCTGACGGGCTCGCCCATCCACTGCAGCAGCTTCAGGGCGCCGACGCGCCGAGCGACCAGCGGCCACAGCACGACGAGGCGGCCGTGGCGGCGCACCGTGACGATGGCGAGGGAGGGGCCCCGGCGGGCGGACACGGCGGCGATATAGTGATTGGCCCAGTGCCAGTTCCAGTTGAAGCTCTGGAACAGCTGCGTGTCCCTGCCGCAGCGGCGATAGAGGTCGTTCCACTCGCGCTCCAGCGCTTCGAAGCCGGCCCGGTCGCGCACGACATCGATGACGAGCCCCGCCTGGTGAACCGCGGCGGCGTCGCTACGGACCGGGCGACGGCGGGCGAGGCCGGCGCCATCCGCCGGCGCAGGGAGGGTGACGGTTGCCATCGGCAGGAGTGCCCCAAGACGGGAAGCGGCGATTGCTCGCTGCGAGCGATCGCAAGCCCCATGCCATGGCAGCAGCGTTAACGGAGAGGCTTCGCAGGAGCGGAAGGGGCCGGCGGCCGCCTAGCGGGTCGGCTTGTTCTTCTCCTGCTCCTTCCAGAACTTGTTGGAGTCGAACTTCTCGTCCGAGCTCGAGCTGCAGCCCCAGAAGCCGCAGCTGGCGATGGGCTTGGGCTTGGGCAGGTTCGGCGTGTAGTCGCCGGCCAGGTAGCGTTGCAGGTCGGCCTTGATCTCGAGCCCCTTGCGCTCGCTGCAATAGTCCGGATCGGTGACAACCTTGTCCCACGTCACCCGGTAGGTGGTGTCGTAGGCCTTCTCGATCTTGGCGTACTGCTCGCCTGCGGCCCCCTGCCGCGCCTCGTAGGACAGGTAGTTCTCCCGCAGCTTGGCCGGATCGAAATAGAACGCGCAGCGCTTGGCGCGTGCCGAGGTCCAGGCCACGGCGACCGGGCGGGCGAGCGCGTCGTCGTTGCCGACGGCCGCAGGGGCATCCGGCGGCAACAGGTTGCTGCTGGAGGTGGTGAGCCCGGCGGAGCCGCTGCTGCAGCCGGCGTGTAGCAGCGTGCCCGCCAGCAACAGCGCACAGGCTCCGGCCTCGACGAATCGGCTCATGCTTTTCCCCGTTGGCTGACGCAACTGTGCCCGGAATGCGCGTCGCGTCAATCCAGCCGGCATCACCATGAAGCTCAAAATATGGAAAATTCGCGTCGGGCCCGGTCGCGGGCGGCCCGGGGGCGGGGCGGCGGCTGCCGCGGGCCGCAGCCTTCCCCGCGCCCGAAGGTGGTGCTATGAGGAAGCTTGGAACGATTCCAGCATAGCTGCGGCCGTGCGCCGCGTGCCGGGGCAAGGGGCCCGGGTGCGCGCGGTTTCGGCCAACCTCATGCACGCGGGAGATAGCCCATGGCGCAACGGCCGATCCTCGACGAAACCACCGTGGCGCTGACCTTCGACGACGTGCT
>DASRDL010000325.1:0-4467 GCA_035652635.1 Hyphomicrobiaceae bacterium
GCTATGCCGTCGAGCCGCCGTCCACCGCAAACGCCGCGCCGGTGACGAAGGAGGCCTCGTCGGACAGCAGGAACAGGGCGGCGTTGGCCACCTCCTCGGGCTTGCCCGGCCGCCCCAGTGGGTTCTGGCCTCCGCGTTGCCGAACCAGCTCCTCCTTGTCGCGGCCGATGGTCGACTGCTGGTCGGGGCGGGCGACGAAGATACGCAGCATCGGCGTGTCGATCGAGCCGGGGCAGATCACATTGAGACGGATCTTCTCGCGGCCGTAGCGCTTGGCCATGGCGCGCACGAAGCCGACCACGGCGTGCTTGGCGGCCGAGTAGACCGGCGAGAACGGCGAGCCGACGAGACCCGATGTCGAGGCCGTGTAGAGCAGGGCCCCGCCGCCGCGTGCGCGCAGCTCCGGGATCGCCGCCTCGGTCGTGACGATCACCGTGCGCAGGTTCAGCGTCATGGCGAGGTCGAAGTCCTTCATGTCGATGCCCTCGACCGCGGCAGGTCCCGGGTGGCCGACGTGGTTCCAGACGAAGTCGAGCCCGCCGAACGCCCGCGCCGTCTCGCGCACGATGCGCCGCGCGTCCTCGTCCTTCGTGAGATCGGCAACGATCGGGTGGGCCCGCCCGCCGGCGGCCCTGATCTCGCCCACGACCCGCTCGACGCCTGCCGCATCGATGTCGACGACGCCGACCGCGGCGCCCTCCTTGGCGAAGCGCACCGCACCCGCGCGCCCCATGCCCGAGGCCGCCGCCGTCACGATGCCGATCTTGCCCTGCATGCGCATGGTTGCTCCTCCCGATGCTCGTGTTTCTCTGCGGTCCTCAGAACGGCCGGTCGATGACGTACTTGCGCCGGTCCGGTGGCACCGTCTCGGGCTTGAGCTGGCCGCCGGCCAGGAGCGTGTACCAGAAGGTGTAGTCGGCCTGGTGCACGATCATGCACTCGAGGCTCCTGACCAGCAGCTCGCCCTCGCCCGAATGCGCCATGGCGATGTGGGCGACCTCCTCCGGCAGGCCGACGGTGAGGCAGATGTGGGCGCCGTAGGCGGGATGGCGGATGGACGGGCGGCCGGTCCGCCTCTGCGATGCCTTCCAGCGTCTGCGATTGGCAGGGTCGAACTCCCAGGCCTTGCCCACGTCGTGAACGAGGCCGCCGGAGACGATGGTGTCCATGTCGATGGCGAGCTCGGGATAGGCGGCACCCATCTCCCTGGCGATGCCGACGGCGAGCCGCGTGACGCCGCGCAGGTGATCGGTCTGATCGCCGCGCTTGGCCTCGTTGGTGTCGGGATTGCCGGCCGGGGGAATGTCGCGGATCGACCTGAAGGTCGAGTGGGCGAGCGCATAGGCCCACGCCTCGACGGTCTTGGCTTGAAGGTCCGGGTTGGCGATCTGGGCCACCTCCGGTAGCTCCTCGCGCACCTGCGCACGCAGGGCGTCCGTGATGGCGCGCCCCGGCGCGCCGTTGCCGTCGGCTGGCGGCTTCCTTGCCATGGCACGTCCTCCCGTCCTCGCCGGCTGTCCCGGACTATAGGGTACTCGGAGGCGCATCGTAAGGAAGCCTCGGATGGCCGGCCGTATTCTCGTGTTTGCACGCGAAGGCGATCGGCCTATCCTCGGCGGCGGCTCTCGCGACACACGGTGCTCGAGAATGGCAGAGGCATCCCGACACGATGCGTGGCAGGCCGGCGAGCATTACGAGGCCTACATGGGGCGCTGGAGCCGCATGCTGGCGCCGCGTTTCCTCGACTGGCTGGCGGCGCCACAGGGCCTGGACTGGCTCGACGTCGGCTGCGGCACCGGCGCCCTCTCCGCCGCCATCCTCGCGCGGTCGGCGCCTGCGAGCCTCGTCTCGATCGACCCGTCGGACGGCTTCATCGCCGCGGCCCGGGCCAAGGCGGCCGACGCGCGCGCCGAGTTCCGGGTGGGTGACGCCCAGGCCTTGCCGCTCGCCGCCGGCAGCCGGGACATCGCGGTCTCGGCGCTGATGCTCAACTTCGTGCCCGACCGGGTGAAGGCGCTGGCCGAGATGAAGCGGGTCGTCCGCAAAGGCGGAACTATCGCCTTCTATGTCTGGGACTACCCGGGCGGCGGCCTCGAGTTCGTGCGCGCGTTCTGGACGGCGGCGACGGCCCTCGATCCGGGCGCCCGCGACCTCAGCGAGGATGCGCGCTTTCCCTATTGCACGCCGGACGGCCTCGCCGGCCTGGTGCGGAGCGCAGGCCTGACGCCTGTCGGCGGGGCGGCGATCGAGGTCGACACGGCGTTTCGCAACTTCGACGACTACTGGCACCCCTTCACCCTGGGCGGCGGGCCGGCGCCGGGCTACTGCGCAAGCCTCGCCCCCGAGGCGCGTCAGCGCCTCATGGACCGGCTGCGCGACAGCCTGCCGCGCGGGGCCGACGGGTCGATCCCGCTGAAGGCGAGGGCGTGGGCGCTCAGGGCCGTTTCTGCCTGATTTCTTTGCAGGTTCGGGCCCCGAAAACCTGCCGTCGCCGACGCAGGCAGCCGAACGGGACTCGCGGGCCGCGGACCGCTATAAGCAGCGCAGCAACGGCCCCAGATTCGCGCACGCCGCCCGGACCGCATGAACGACAGCACCTCTCTCATCACGCCGCAGATCGTCGCCGAGCACGGGCTGAGCCCAGCCGAATACCAGCGCCTCGTCGGCATCCTGGGCCGGGAGCCATCGCTGACCGAGCTCGGCATCTTCTCGGTGATGTGGAGCGAGCACTGCTCCTACAAGTCCTCGCGCGTGTGGCTCAAGACGCTGCCCACCAAGGGCCCGCAGGTGATCCAAGGCCCGGGGGAGAACGCGGGCGTGGTCGACATCGGCGACGGCGATGCCGTTGTCTTCAAGATGGAGAGCCACAACCACCCCTCCTTCATCGAGCCCTACCAGGGGGCCGCCACCGGCGTCGGCGGCATCATGCGCGACGTGTTCACCATGGGCGCGCGTCCCGTCGCCAACCTCAACGCGCTGCGCTTCGGCGATCCTTCCCATCCCAAGACGCGGCACCTGCTCTCCGGCGTGGTGGCCGGCATCGGCGGCTACGGCAACTGCACCGGCGTGCCCACCGTCGGCGGCGAGACCAACTTCGATGCCGGCTACAACGGCAACATCCTGGTCAACGCCATGTGCGTCGGGCTGGCGAGGAAGGACAAGATCTTCTACTCGGCGGCGAAAGGCGTGGGGCTGCCCGTGGTCTATGTCGGCTCCAAGACGGGACGCGACGGCATCCACGGCGCCACCATGGCCTCGGCCGAGTTCGACGATGCCTCCGCCGAGAAGCGCCCGACCGTGCAGGTTGGCGACCCCTTCACCGAGAAGCTGCTGATCGAGGCCTGCCTCGAGCTGATGGCCTCCGACGCCATCGTCGCCATCCAGGACATGGGCGCGGCCGGCCTCACCTCCTCCACCTCGGAGATGGCCGACAAGGGCGGCGTCGGCATCGAGCTCGAGCTCGATCGCGTGCCGCAGCGCGAGCCGGGCATGACCGCCTACGAGATGATGCTCTCCGAGAGCCAGGAGCGCATGCTGATGATCCTGAAGCCCGGCCGCGAGGCGGAGGCCGAGGCGATCTTCCGGAAGTGGGACCTCGACTTCGCCGTCATCGGCCGCACCACCGACACCGGCCGCATGATCGTGAGGCACAAGGGCAAGGTGGAGGCCGACCTGCCGGTCGACAAGCTCGCCAACTCGGCCCCGCTCTACGAGCGCCCGTGGGTGGCGACCACGCCGCCCAAGGCCATACTGCCCGAGTGGGTGCCGGCCCCCAACGCCATTCTCGGCACGCTGCTGACCATGATGGGCTCGCCGCATCTGTGCTCGCGGCGCTGGATCTGGGAGCAGTACGACCACACGGTGATGGGCGACACCATCCAGCGCCCCGGCGGCGATGCGGCAATCGTGCGCGTGCACGGAACCAACAAAGGCTTGGCGCTCACCTGCGACGTCACCCCGCGCTATGTCGCCGCCGATCCCGTCATGGGCGCCAAGCAGGCGGTGGCGGAGAGCTGGCGCAACCTGATCGCCGTCGGCGCCGACCCGCTCGCCATCACCGACAACATGAACTTCGGCAACCCCGAGCGGCCGGAGATCATGGGCCAGTTCGTCGGCGCCATCCAGGGCATGAAGGAAGCCTGCGAGGTGCTGAAGTACCCGGTCGTGTCGGGCAACGTCTCGCTCTACAACGAGACCAACGGGGTGGCGATCCCGCCGACGCCGGCCATCGGCGGGGTGGGTCTGGTGCCGGACCTCGCCCACACGGCCACGCTGGCGCTGAAGGAGGAGGGCGACCTGCTGGTGGCGATCGGCCGCGAGGCCGGCCATCTCGGCCAGTCGCTCTATCAGCAGATCGTGGTCGGCCGCCTCGAAGGCGCGCCGCCGCCCGTCGACCTCGCCGACGAGATCAAGGCCGGCAACCTGGTGCGCGCTCTCATCCGCGAGGGCAAGGCGCGCGCGGTGCAC
>DASRDL010000326.1:0-6949 GCA_035652635.1 Hyphomicrobiaceae bacterium
TGGGCGACGCTTGCCTCCGATCTGCGCTCTCCCGGCGACGGCGAGCCGTCGGGCCAGATCATCGACCGCGCTACCGGCAAGCCGATCTCGCTCGCAGATGCGCTGATCCGCACCCTCGACCTGTTGAGGCGGGGAGGCGCCGAAGTGATCCTGGCGGGTCCGGTGCCCGAGATCGAGTTCGACGTGCCCGGCACCCTGGTGCGCTCGCTGCGCGGCATCGGCACCCTGCCGCCGGTGTCGCGGTCGGCCTTCGAGGACCGCCAGAGGCAGGTCTTGGAGGCGTTCGCCCGCATTGAAGCCCTGGGCTGGGTCCGCGTGGTCTATCCGCACGAGGCGCTGTGCGATGCCGAGCACTGCATGGTCGCGGAGGGTACGCGCGCCCTCTACAGCGACGACGATCACTTGAGCCCGTTCGGTTCAGCCCGGGTGATGCCTCAGTTCTCCCGCGCCCTGGAGCGCGAGCCGCGCGTGACAGGCCCGCAGCCGTAGCGTCAGGTGCCGATCTTCTTGCGGTTCTTCAGGGCGCCGAGGTCGATCACCTGGGCCGACTCATCTTGCCGGAGCCGCGGGCGATAGCCCTCCACCGCCTCGATCAGCACGGTGCGGGCGGCCTCGGCGTCGTCGGCCTCCATTGCCGCGCGCAGGGCATCGACGGCCTTGGTCAGATCGGCCGCCCCCAGGCACGGCTCGTGCGCCTTGAAAATGCGCGGGTGCTCGGTCGACGTGATATTCTCGCCCAACAGCAGCTCCTCGATGAGCTTCTCGCCCGGACGCAGGCCCGTGTACTCGATGGCGATGTCGCCGTCGGGATGCTTGGCGTCGCGCACCTCGAGCCCCATGAGCCGGATCATGGACTTGGCGAGGTCGTCGATCTTGACCAGGGCGCCCATGTCGAGCACGAACACCTCCCCGCCCGTGGCCATGGCGCCGGCCTGGATGACGAGAGCGGCGGCCTCCGGGATCGACATGAAGTAGCGGATCGCCTCCGGATCGGTCACCGTCACGGGCCCGCCGGCTTCGATCTGGCGGCGGAACTTGCGCACCACCGAGCCAGAGCTGTCGAGCACGTTGCCGAAGCGGACCATGGTGAAAACGGTGCGGCCCCTGGCCGCGGCGGCGCGAGACTGCAGCAGCATCTCGGCCAGCCGCTTGCTGGCCCCCATGACGCTGGTCGGCCGAACGGCCTTGTCGGTCGACACCAGCACCAGGCGCTCCACGCCGCAGCGCTCCGCCATCTCGGCGACGACGGCGGTGCCGAAGGTGTTGTTCCTGAGGCCCGCCACCGCGTTCTGCTCGACGATCGGCACGTGCTTGTAGGCGGCGGCATGATAGATGGTCTCGACGCCGTTCTCCTCGATGGTCCGCCGCACGACCGAGCCGTCGAGCACCGAGCCGAGCACGGCCTTCACCTGCGGCAGCCGGGCCTCCTCCGCGCCGGCCGCGCGCCGCGCCTGCAGCAGCTCCTCGACCTCCTGCTCGATCTGGTAGAGCTGGGCCTCGCCAACCTCGAAGAGTACCAGCCGGCGCGGGCGCTCGCGCAGGGCCTGGCGCACCAGCTCCGAGCCGATGGAGCCGCCGGCGCCCGTGACCAGCACCGACTTGCCGGCGATGTTGCGGGCGAGCAGCTCGGGGTCGCTCGGCACCGGATCGCGCCCGAGCAGATCCTCGGCGTCGACGGGGCGCAGATCGCTGACGGTGACGCGGCCGACGGCAAGGTCCTCTATCGCGGGCAGCGTGCGCACCCGCACCATCAGCGGCTCGAGCTGCTTGAGTGCCGCCTGGCGCTCCCGCCGCCTGGCTTTGGGCATGGCCAGCAGCACTTCGCTGATGTCGTGCCTCTGCACCAGGCCGGAGAGGCGCTCGGGCCGGAACACCTTGAGGCCGCCGACGTACTGGCCCCACAGCGTCGGGCTCTGGTCGACGAAGCCGATGGGAACGTAGTTGCCCGCATGGCGCAGCGCCTCGAGCAGCTGCACGCCGGTGGCGCCCGCACCGTAAATCAACACGTTGCTCGTCTTCTCGCGGAAGCGCACCGAGATCTCGATGCCGGCCCGCTTCAGCAGCCACCCGGCCACCTGGCGCGTGCCCCACACGAAGGCCGCTCCCAGGATCGGATAGAAGATGACGACCGAGCGCGGCACCACCAGCACGCCCGGAATGCGCGTGCCGGAGACCTGCACTCCGGAGCCCTGGATGCCCGACAACAGCACCAGCAGGGCCCACAGCAGGGCCGAGAGCCCGACCGCAACGGGGATCAGGAGCGCGCCCTGGCCGCCAATGTAGCGCGTCACCAGCCTGTAGAGGCCGAGCTGGAAGAAGGTGGCGACCCCGATCGTCGGCGCGGCCAGCAGAACGGTCAGCAGCTCGATGGAGGGCGGCACGTAGGGCCGGCCCAGTCGCAACGACATGGCGACCCAGAGCGCCAAGCCGAGCATGAGGAAGTCGCAGATGGCGAGGATGACGCGCTTGGGATAGCGGGGCAGGCCGACCATCCACAGCAGCCACCGGTGCGCCATGGCGTCCAGCGCTGCCCGCTCGGGAAAAATACCCACGCTCAAAACATCCCGTCCGCGCTGTCAGCGCCTCGTTCGCGCTCGCTCGGCACCATTCCTCGCTGCCTCCAGACCATGATCTGCGGCGGTATTCGTATTCCGGCAACCATAGCGGGAGGCAGCGAGGCTGTGAACCAATGTCGCGGCTGTGAGCAAAATTGGTTGTTCGCAAGCGACGCTCGTCCTCCGCTTGCTGCTATATGTTGAAGGATTGATGACAGCGGCTGGTGCCCGCGTGGCCGCGCGCGAGCTTGCCGTCGCCGATGCAGGCGAGGGGCGTTGCGAATATGCTGCGCGGCGCAGGAGAGGAGCAGGCTGCAGGAGCCCATGCACGCGCCCGAGTCCAATGCCGCCGCTGCATGCCGACGCCGGCCCGCCGGCCACCCGCCGGTGCGGAGCGGGCGCATCGGCGTGCTGCTCTTGAACCTCGGCACGCCCGACGGGACGGGCTACTGGGCCATGCGGCGCTACCTCAAGGAGTTCCTGTCCGACCGGCGCGTCATCGACCTGCCGCGCTGGAAGTGGTGGCCGATCCTGAACCTCGTCATTCTCACAGTGCGCCCGGGCCGCAAAGGCCGGGACTACGCCAAGATCTGGAACCGGGAGCGCGACGAGGGACCGCTCAAGACCATCACCCGCTCCCAGGCCGAGAAGCTCCGGCAGGCCCTGGGGGAGGAGCGCGTCGTGGTCGACTGGGCCATGCGCTACGCGAGCCCGTCGACGGCCGACCGCATCGCGCACCTTCAGCGCCAAGGCTGCGACCGCCTTCTCGTCGTGCCGCTCTACCCCCAGTACGCCGGGGCGACTACGGCCACCGCCTGCGACGCCGTCTTCAACGCGCTGGCGCGTCTCGCCTGGCAACCGTCGCTCAGGGTGGCCGCCCCCTACTACGACGACCCCGTCTACATCGATGCGCTCGCGGCCGCGATGCGCCGCGATCTGGCCCGCCTCGACTTCGAGCCGGAGCGGGTCATCGCCTCCTTCCACGGCATGCCGCGGCGGTATCTGGAGAGCGGCGACCCGTACCACTGCCAGTGCCAGAAGACCTCGCGGCTGCTGCGTGAGAGGCTCGACTGGGCGGAGGAGCGCTGGCACACCACCTTCCAGTCGCGCTTCGGCAACGAGCGGTGGCTCGAGCCCTACACCATCGAGGAGGTCGAGCGGCTGGCGCGGTCCGGCGTGCGCCGGCTGGCCGTGGTCGCCCCGGGCTTCTCCGCCGATTGCCTGGAGACGCTGGAGGAGCTCGACATGGAGAACCGGAACGTCTTCCTTGCCGCCGGCGGCGAGCGGTTCGCCTATCTGCCCTGCCTCAACGACGGCGCCGAAGGCATGCGCGTGATCGAGCACGTGGTGCGCCGTGAGCTGATGGGTTGGCTGTCCTCCTGATGCGCGGTGCCGCCGCGGGCATCCCCGCAGCTCCGCAGGTAACAGCGGTGCAGCTGCAAATAGTCGTAAGCTCTCATGTACACGGTATGCCAGTTCATGTCCTGGCAACCGTTCCTTCACTGAGTATTTTCCAAACGGTCCTAAAACTCGCCCCAGTGGCTTCCTAGATAAGAGGAGGCGCAACCGCGAGATTGGGTGGGAGCTCAACCAACATGTTCTCAGGCGGCTTTGAAGTGTTCGCCCTGTTGCTGGTCGTACTGGCGGCAGTGGGGCTGTGGTCGACGGTCAAGATGGTGCCGCAGGGCTACGCCTATACCGTGGAGGTGTTCGGCAAATACACGCGCACGCTGCAGCCGGGTCTGCACTTCCTGATCCCGGTGATGGAGCGCATCGGCGCCAAGATGAACATGAAGGAGCAGGTGATCGACATCCCCTCCCAGGACATCATCACCCGCGACAACGCCATGGTGACGGTGGACGGCGTCAACTTCTACCAGGTGCTCAACGCCGCCAAGGCGGCCTACGGCGCCGACCGGCTCGAGAGCTCGATCGTGAACCTGACCATGACCAACATCCGCACGGTCATGGGCTCGATGGACCTCGACGAGCTGCTCTCCAACCGCGATGTCATCAACGCCAAGCTGCTGCAGGTGGTCGACGCGGCCACCGAAGCGTGGGGGGTCAAGGTCACGCGCATCGAGATCAAGGACATCGCGCCGCCGCGCGACCTCGTCGACAGCATGGCCCGCCAGATGAAGGCCGAGCGCGACAAGCGCGCGCAGATCCTCGAGGCCGAGGGCCTCAGGCAAGCCGCGGTTCTCAAGGCCGAAGGCGAGAAGCAGGCGGTGATGCTGGCCGCCGAGGGCCGCAAGGAGGCTGCCTTCCGCGATGCCGAGGCGCGCGAGCGCGCCGCCCAGGCCGAGGCCAAGGCCACCGAGGTGGTGAGCCAGGCGATCGCCAACGGCAACGTGCAGGCCATCAACTACTTCGTGGCCAACAACTACGTGAAGGCGCTCGAGGCGATCGCCAAGTCGCCGAACCAGAAGGTGCTGATGATGCCCCTCGAGGCCTCCTCGGTGATCGGCTCGCTGGCCGGCCTGGCCGAGATCACCGCCGAGGCCTTCGGCAGGAACGGCGCCACGCCGCCGCCGGCGGCCGCACGTCCCGCGCGCCAGGGCAGCGTGCCGCAAGCGTGAGGATAGTCGGGTCGAAAAGGGGAGATCGCGCGCGATGCAGAGTTTCTATGTGCTGCTTGCCAACCTGGGGCTGTGGAACTGGCTGATCCTGGCGGTGCTCCTCTTCATCCTGGAGACCATGGTGCCGGGGGTGCACTTCCTGTGGTTCGGCATGGCCGCCGTCGTGGTGGGCTTCCTCGCCTGGCTCACGGACATGCCCTGGCAACTGCAGATCGCCGCCTTCGGCGTGCTGTCGGTGGTGGCCGTGTTCTTCGTGCGCCGCTACATGGGGCCGGACGTGGCCAAGACCGACGTGCCCGACCTCAACGAGCGCGGCCGGCAGTACATCGGCCGCATGGTGATCGTCGAGCAGGCGATCCAGAACGGCCGCGGCCGGGTGCGCGTCGGCGACACGCTGTGGCAGGCCGAGGGCCCAGACGCTCCGGCCGGCGCGCGCATGACGGTCAAGGACACCAACGGCACGGTGCTTGTGGTGGAGCGTGCGGCGACGACCTGACGGCGAGCCCGGCGAGCTCGTCTGGCTGCTCGCCGTCATCAGCATGGTGCTGCCGTGGGCCGGGGTCGGCCTCGGCATCGTCGGTGGATGGGAGCTGTACCAGGGCGACCGCCATGGCTACTGGTGGCTCACCGCCGGCGTGGCCATGCTGATCCTCGACACGCTGATCGACTTCGTGTGGGCCAAGCACACCTTCTCCTGGAGCGACGAGCCGACGCTCAACGCGCGCGGTGCCGAGCTGGTTGGGCGCGCGCTCGTGGTGGCCGAGGCGATCGAGGGCGGGCGCGGCAAGGTCTTCGCCGGCGACACGCTGTGGCTGGCCGAGGGCCCCGACTGCCCGGCCGGCGCCTCGGTGCGCGTCATCGCCGCCAGGGCCACCGTGCTGGTGGTGGAGCCCGTCGACGGCGGCGACGGCCCCGGGCTCAGCTCTCCTTGATGCCGTACTCCAGGATGCCCTGCTCGTTGCCGTAGTACTTGTAGGGCAGGAACTTGCCGGACATGGTGATCTTGACGCGGTCGCCCTTGGGGTTGGGCAGGCGTTCGATCTCCATGTCGAAGTCGATGGCCGACATGATGCCGTCGCCGAACTCCTCCTCGATCAGCGCCTTCCAGGCCGGGCCGTTGACCATGACGAGCTCGTAGAAGCGGTAGATCAGCGGATCGGTGGGCGGCATGGGGCTGCCCCGGTGCGGCACCTCGTTGAGCATGCTCTCCTCGGCCGGCGACAGGCCGAACAGGGCCGCGGCCCTGCGGGCCAGCGGCTTGACGAGCTTCATCTGGCCCAGGAGCGCGCCCACGATCAGCACGGGCGAGACGCCGCCGATCTCGTTGCAGATCTCTTTCCACGTCAGACCCTTCTCGCGCTTGATGTCGAGGATCTTCTCGGTCAGGTCCTGGCGGCGCATGGCGTGTCCTCCTCCTGATGCAGATGAGCCGTGGCGGGAAACCGCGACGGCGGCGGTGCTGCCGTTCCCCAGTGCGAGCGCGCGGGCGAGCACCGGTGAGGCCTTCGGCTCGCCGCTGCCGTCCGGCTTACGCGACCGACAGCCTACCGGGCGATAGACGCTGGTGCGAGGCCTGGTCGGCCGGCTGGAGAAGAGAGGTCGTGGGCGCATGGGAGCTCGCATTGGCTGTTGGGCGGACGACGGGAGGATGGCGGCGCGCTTCGGCGCCGGGCACGGGGCCGAGCGCCAGCTCGCGCGAGCGGGTGACCAGGAAGTCCATGAGGTGGTTGCGCAGGGGATAGTAGTTGGCGAGCCTGTGCAGCTCGGCGCGGCTGCGCTCCCTGGGGAGCGTGTTCTCGACGATCTCGGCGATGC
>DASRDL010000327.1:0-5554 GCA_035652635.1 Hyphomicrobiaceae bacterium
GTCCCACTCCGTCTGCAGCCAGTGCTTCATCGGCGCCTCGATTTTGGCCCGCTCGCCGATGCAGATGGGGAGCTGGTTGGTGGAGATGAGCTCGTCGGGGTTGCGGCCCGCCTCCTCGGCGTAGCCGCGTACCTTGGCCCATGCGCGCGCGAAGCTCTCGGCCGTGTAGTAGTAGGTGAGCCAGCCGTCGCCTTTGGTGGCGGCGCGCTTGAGCACCGCGTCGACATAGCCGCCGATCAGAAGGGGAGGACGCGGCTTCTGCACGGGCTTGGGGTAGAGCACCGCGCCGCGCAGCTTGTAGGGCGGGTAGTCGCCGTCGACCTTCTCCTCGGTCCACAGCCGGCTCATGACCTCCAGCGCCTGCTCCATGGTCTTGCCGCGCTGGTGGAAGTCGGCCCCGAGCGAGTCGAACTCGCGCTTGTACCAGCCGACCGCGGCGCCGACGACGAGGCGGCCTCCCGAGATGTGGTCTATGGTGGCAAGCTCCTTGGCCAGCAGCACGGGGTTGCGCATCGGCAGCACCAGGATGCCGGTGCCGACCTTGATCTTGGAGGTGCGCGCGGCGATCGCCGTGAGGATCGTCAGCGCCTCGTGGATGGGGAAGCTCGGATCGACCCCCAACAGGATGTGATCCCAGGCCCAGATCGACTCGTAGCCCAGCTCCTCCATGCGCACGCCGTAGTCGATCAGCGCCCGCGCATCCGGCATCTCCGGATACTTGGTGAAGTTGCGCATGGCGATGCCGAACACGGTGTCTTTCTTCCTGGCCATGGGTGCTCCTTTCGAACGCCTCTCTCCCCGCTTGCGGGGAGAGAGAGACCTACGCGGTATACAGCCGCTCCGGGTCGAGCTCGCGCAGCACGTCGAGCTCCTGTTTGCGCGGCGGCTCGGCCGTCTCCAGTTTCCCGTCGAACAGCAGCGGAAAGCCGGTGTTGTCCTGCACCATCTCCCGCGTCACGCCCTCGTTGAGGGCGAGCACCTTCATCTCGCGTGTCTCCTCGTCGAAGCCCATGACGGCGAGGTCGGTGACGACCCGCCACATGCCGCCCTGCGGCAGCCCGGCCTCGGTGCGCGTGCGCCTGCCCTTGATCCAGCCGGGCGAGGTGATGAAGTCGACCTGCTCCACGAAGCGGCGCTTCTCGTGGCGCATGGCGACGATCATGTCGGTGAGCGAGGAGATGTCGTTGCCGCCGCCCGTGCCGGGCAGCCTGATCCTGGGGTTGTCGGCGTCGCCGATGAACGACGAGTTGAGGTTGCCGAAGCGGTCGATCTGCGCCCCGCCCATGAAGCCTACGTCTACGTAGCCGCGCTGAAGCAGCAGGAGCACGTCGGTGATCGGCAGCACCATGTTGGCGCGGCGCGTGCAGCGCTGCTCGTTGGTGGAGGGCGGCAGCTCGCCCGGCACGATGAACGGGCCGATGGTGCCGCCCTCGAACAGGATGGTCAGGTGCGGGGCGTGCGAGCGTTGCGCCAGGGTGGCGGCGAGCAGCGGGATGCCGACGCCGGCGAATACGATCTGCCCGTCCTTCAGGAGGCGCGAGGCCATGACGGCGAGCAGCTCGGAGGCGGTGTAGGCGGCGCCGCCGGGGCGGGCGGGGCTAGTCATTGTGCACGCTCCTGCCGCGGCGGCACGCATCGAGCACGCCCTCCATGCCGAGCTTCTCGAGATATCCGGTCCACGATTTGGGTGCGTAGTAGAACTCGTCCAGGTATTGCCTGCAGCCGGCCACCGCGTCCTTGGCGGTGCGCCTGGCGTAGTCGTCGAGGCTCGCGAAGAACGGCTCGTAGACGCCGTAGCACTCGTGCGGGGCGCACCCGATCGGCGCCTCCACCACCGCCTCCACTGTGAAGAACGGGATGCGCGTGGCGTCGGGCGTGCGCCGGATCTGGTCGTTGGAGACGATGCGCTCCGTGGTCAGGATGACTCGGTTTGCCGCCATGGCGATGTCGATGTCCATGAACTGGAGCCCGTCGAGCTGGGCGTTGCCGTAAGGGTCGCAGCGCTGGACGTGGATCAGGGCCACGTCCGGGTTGAGTGCCGGCAGCAGTGTCACCTGCTCGCCGGTGAACGGGCAGGCCATGGTCTTGAGACCGTCGCCGACGCGCTTGGCCACGTCCGAGCCCACCATCGACCGCGACGGCATGAAGGGCACGCCCATGGCCCCGGCGCGGTAGCGAAGGCCAAGCGACATGTGGCTCCATTCCTCGAAGCGGGCGAGCTTTCCCTCCGTGTAGTGCCGCATCACCTTGGAAATGCCCCAGACGATGCCCTGGCTGAACCAGCTGGTGATGATGTGGCGCGACACGCCGGAGGCGAGCAGCAGGTCGCCTTCCGTGGAGGTGATCGAGCGCGAGATCACGAGGTCCTTCCTGCGTGCCCGGATCAGCGCCCAGATCATGGCCATCGGCGTGCGCGACAGCGTGCAGCCGCCGATGGCGACGTGGTCGCCGTCCCTGACGAGCATGGCCGCCTGCTCGAGCGACATCACCTTCTCGCGCAGGCCGCGGTCGCGCTCGAGGGTGGCCTTGCGCAGCTGCTGGTAGGGGGTGACCGGGGTCGCGCTCGTCATGCGTGCATCTCTGCTCGTTGCCGTCATGCCGCCGCGGCCATGCCGCTGTCGCGGTTGAAGGCGGTGATCATCTCGTCCCAGCGCGGCACCAGGTCCTGCAGTCCGCGCCAGAAGTCCTGGCCGCGGCGGCGATCGAAGTCGGCGACCGAAACACCCTGCTGCTCGACCCAGGTGAAGTAGCCCAGGTTGAAGATGCGCTGCCGCTCGCGCTCGGTGGCGTCGAGCACGTAGTCGCTGCCGGCACCCAGGAGGTGCTGGCCGACGATCTCGGCGGCGAGCTCGGGCGTCATCTCGCTGTGGTTGTGGCGGCGCTGCAGGTAGCGCTGGAGCTCGCTGGCATACATCTCGTGCCCGTCGGTGGCCACGGTGACGATCACGTCGTGGTGCCCGAGACCGAGATGCTTGGCCATCTTGATGGCGCCGAGCACGTTGGCGATCGAGGACAGGCCGAAATGGGCGAGCGCGCGCGTCAGCGCGGGGGTCGCGCCCAGACGGCGGGCCAGATACTCGCGGCCGGTGTCGGTGTTGAAGACGGCGTTGAGGCCGTCGGTCGCCTGGTCGCTGACGCCGATGACGAGGTCGGTGTTCATGACATTGTGGATCAGGGGCACGTGCTTGTCGCCGATGCCCTGGATATTGTGCTCGCCATAACCGTTCATCAGCAGCGTCGGGCACTCGACCGCCTCCACCGCGGCGATCCTGGTGCCGTGTCCGGCCTTGAGGTAGTCGCCCGCGGCCAGCGTGCCCGCCGAGCCGCTGGCCGATACGAAGCCGGCGAGCCGCAGCCCCGGCGAGGACTTGTCCAGGCTTTCGAACACGCGCTCGAGCGCCGGCCCGGTGCAGCGCCAGTGCACCAGATGATTGCCGAACTCGCTGAACTGGTTGACGATCTCGTTGACGGGATCGAGCGCCAGGCGCGCGCACTCGTCGTAGATCTCCTTGACATTGGACTCGGTGCCGGGCGTGCGCACGATGTCCTCGGGCGCCGCCACCCAGCGGCTCAGCCAGTCGAACCGTTCGCGGCTCATGCCCTCGGGCAGCACCGCCACGCCGCGGCAGCCCAGGATGCGCGAGATGGCGACGCCGCCGCGGCAGTAGTTGCCGGTCGAGGGCCACACCGCCCGCTGCCGGGTCGGGTCGAACCGGCCCGCCACCAGCCGCGGCGCCAGGCAGGCGTAGGCCGCCAGCACCTTGTGCGCGCGGATCATGGGGAAGAGGTCGCCGAGCGCCACGACGATGCGGGCCGATACGCCGGTGAAAGACGCCGGCAGCTCGACGTGCGCCGGGGTCGGCGCCCTGCCGGTGCGGGCAAGATCGTTGAACCAATGCACGCGGTAGAGGTTGAGCGGATGGGGATCGTCCGGGCCGATGCCGGCCAGCCCTGCGGTGATGTCATCGGCCACGGATGCGGGGTCAGCCAGCTCGGCGAAGGTCGGCAGCCTTACGCCTTTGGACCTCAGTGCCGTGAGCGCCCGTGCCCTGACCTTGGCGTCCTCGACCTCCGTCGGGAAGTGGAACGGGCCGCCTTTGGTGCGCTTCGCCATCGATCGCCTGAGCCCGACGCCGCCCTGCTGGTGGGCCTATTGTTCTATTCTTAGTACAAGTTTGCCACCGCTGTCATCCCGGCCGAGCGCGTAAGCGCACGCGCCGGGGCCCAGGGTCACAGCGAGCGGGCAACGCCCGGGCTCGGATCCCCGATATGTGCTTCGCAAACTCCGGAATGACACGCCCATCGCTCACTCCGCCGCCGGCAATGCCCCAAGCGGGGCCCACGAGCCAGCCGCCCCCGACCGCCCGCGCCGTTCCTCGCTCACGTCGCCATAGAGCGTGGAGCGCTGCCGGGGCGTGCGCCCGGCGACCCGGATCATGCGCTCGAGGTCGGCGGCCGACAGCTCCTGGCCGTGGGTGGCGCCGGCGGCGCGAGTGATGGACTCGTTCATGAGCACGCCGCCCAGGTCATTGGCGCCCGCATCGAGCAGCAGCGCCGCGCCGTCGGGCCCCATCTTCACCCACGAAGCCTGGATATTGGTGAGCACGGGATCGAACACCAGCCGCGCCACTGCATGCATCAGCACAGCCTCGCGGAAGGTCGGCCCCTTGCGCGACAGCCCCTTGAGGTAGATCGGCGCCTCCATGTGCACGAAGGGCAGCGGTACGAACTCGGTGAAGCCGCCGGTCCGCTCCTGCAGGGCGCGGATGCGCAACAGGTGGCGCGCCCAGTGCCGATAGGCGTCGACGTGGCCGAACATGATGGTGGCGGTGCTCTTGAGTCCGACCGCGTGCGCCGTCTCCATCACCTCGAACCACTCGGCCGTGGAGATCTTGTCGGGACACAGGACGGCGCGCACCTCGTCGTCGAGGATCTCCGCGGCCGTGCCCGGCAGGCTGGCGAGGCCCGCATCCTTGAGCCGCGAGAGGTAGTCGTGAAGCGACAGCCCGAGCGTGTCGGCGCCGGTGCGGATCTCGAGCGGCGAGAAGGCGTGCACGTGCATGTCGGGGGCCGCCCGTTTCACCGCGCCGACGATGGCGAGATAGGTCTCGCCCGTGTAGCTCGGCTTGATGCCGCCCTGCAGGCAGACCTCGGTGGCGCCGCGCGCCCAGGCTTCGGCGGTGCGTGCCGAAATCTCCTCCATGTCGAGGTCGTAGGGCTTGTCGCGATGGCCGAGATTGTGCCGTCCCTTGGAGAAGGCGCAGAACTTGCAGCCGTAGGTGCAGATGTTGGTGTAGTTGATGTTGCGGTTGACGATGTAGGTGACGGTGTCGCCGCACCTCGCCGCCCGCAGCCGGTCGGCCGTCCGGCATACCGCGGCGAAATCCGCCCCGCGCGCATCGAACAGCGCGACGATGTCCGCCTCTTCCAGCCGCTCTCCCGCGGCGACGCGATCGAGGATGCCGGCAATGGTGGGCGAGCAGGGGTCGGTCCCCTCGCCCATCGCGCCCAGACCGGACTGTGGCGGTTTGCGCGAGAGGGCTGCCCCCCGCAA
>DASRDL010000328.1:0-4469 GCA_035652635.1 Hyphomicrobiaceae bacterium
CGTGGGGAGCTACCTCTCCGTGCACGAAGGGCCGCAGAGCATCTCCAAGCGCGGCATGACCGTGCTCGAGCCCGGCATGATCGTCTCCAACGAGCCCGGCTACTACAAGGAGGGCGCCTACGGCATCCGCATCGAGAACCTCGTGCTGGTCACGGAGCCGGAGAGGATTGCCGGCGGCGAGCGCGAGACGATGGGCTTCGAGACGCTGACGCTCGCCCCCATCGACCGCCGTCTGGTGGTGCCGGAGCTGCTCTCGCGCGAGGAGCTCGCCTGGCTCGATGCCTATCACGCGCGCGTCATGGAGCTGATCGGCCCCGAGCTCGGGCCGCTCGACCGCGCCTGGCTCGAGGCCGCCACCGCACCGATCGGCACGGGCGACCCGCCGCGCATTCCGACCTGACGGTGTCGTCGGGACCCGCCGGCGTTCACCGCGGCCTGAGCTTCACGTCCTCGTAGGGCGAGGAATAGGGGTGGTGCTGGATGAGGCCGAAGCCCGCCTCCTCCACGCGCGGGCCGACGCCGTTGAGGAAGGCCAGCTCCCAGATCGGCGCGAACATGACGCGCTCGTGGGCGATGCGCTGGATCTCGTGCAGCAGGCCCTCGCGCTTCTTGCGGTCGAGTTCCGTGGCTTGTTTGGCAAACAGCGCGTCGATCTCGGGATAGGTGCCGTAGACGTAGGTGCCGCGCGAGGTCATGTAGTTGTCGATGCGCGTGGCGGCGTTGCCGAAGGCGCCGGCACCGCCCTGCATCAGCCCGCCGCGGATCTTCTTCTCCCGCCACTGGCTCAAGAAAGCGACCCGCTCGATGGGCCGCAGGCGCACCTGGATGCCCACCGCCTTGAGGTAGTTGGCGACCGCCTCGGCGACGTTGGTGTAGGAGGCGTCGCAAGCGAGGTCGCCGGCGTCGAAGCCCTGCGGGTAGCCGGCCTCGGCCAGCAGCCGCTTGGCCTCGGCCGGGTCGTAGCGAATGGGCGGGGCCGGCCAATAGAACTCGTAGGCGGAGGGGATGATGCTGGAGGCGACCCTGGAGAAGCCCAGCGTCTCGGCCCGGTTGATCTCGTCGCGGTCGATGGCGAGGCTGGCGGCCAGACGCACGCGCCGGTCGTGCCAGGGCGAGGCCGGGTTCCACTGCTCGGTGGTGAAGTCGAGCCAGAAGGTGGCGGGCACCAGGGTCGGCGCCAGCTTGAGGCCGGCGGTGCGCTTCACCTCGTCCGCGAACGAGCCGCGCAGGGAGTAGGCAATGTCCGTCTCGCCGCGCTTGAGCATGGCGAGCCGCGTCGCCTCGTCGGGCACGACGCGGAAGATCAGGCGCTTGACGTTGGGCGGCTTGCGCCAGTAGCGCTCGTGCGCCTCGAGCACCATCTCCACGCCCGGATTGAAGGAGACGAACTTGTAGGGGCCGGCCCCGACCGGGGCCTTCTTGAAGCCGTCGTCTCCCACCGACTGCACGTAGGCCTTGGGTACGATCCAGCCGGCGCCGGTCGCAGGCGTCGCAAAGAAGGCCATGAAGTCCGGCCACGGCTCGCGCAGCTTGAAGCGGATGCGCAGCGGATCGACGATCTCGACCTGGGCGACCTTCTCCTTGATGAGCTTGGCGGCGGCGCCGCGGTAGCGCTCGAAGGAGAACTTGACGTCCTCCGCCGTCATGGTGTCGCCGTTGTGGAAGACGACGCCGCGGCGCAGCACGAACTCGTGCGTGAGGCCGTCGTCCGACAGCGTCCAGGATTCGGCGAGCGAGGGTGCCGAGGCATTGCCCGGCATCGGCTTCACCAGCGCGTCGTGCAGCGCGTAGAAGACCAGCATGCTGGTGATGATGCCGGGGTGCTCGCCGGGGTCGAACCAGGCCGGCGCGATCGACACGTGCACGGCCCAGGTCATCTGGCCTTCGGGAGCGCCCGCCGCCCGCTGGGCGGGCGATGCGACAAGGACCGCGAGGGCCGATACGAGAGCCGCAAACCGCACCCGGGCCTGGCGTCGCATGGGACCCTCCCTCGAAGAAGGCTCGTCCCATTAACTGCCCGTTGTTGCGCTCTGTCAACTGACTGTAGGCAGCCGGCGGATTTGTCCTCCCGAGGAGCGCGCGCGCCGCGCCGCGAGCGCTACTGCTGCGAGCTCTGCTGCTGGGCCACCTCCACCGACACGTCGAGCGTCTCGGCCGCCCCGCCGCGACGCGAGCCGACGATCGGGGCGGCGTAGCCGGCATCGAGGCCGCAGGCGAGGCGCACGTAGCGGTCGGTCGGGCAGACGCGGTTGGCGACGTCGAACCCCACCCAGCCCAGGCCCTCCACCCACGCCTCGGCCCAGGCGTGGTGGGCCTGCGCGGCGCGTTCCCCGTCGAGGACGAGGTAGCCCGTGACGTAGCGGGCGGGCACGCCCAGCGTGCGCGCGCCGGCGACGAAGATGTGCGCGTGGTCCTGGCACACGCCCCGGCCGTCGGCCAAGGCCTCGGCGGCGCTGGTGTGGCTGTCGGTGGCGCCGGGCACATATTCGACGCGCCCGTGCACGGCGGCGACGAGGGCGTGCAGCTTCTCCAGGCTGGTGCCGCCATCGAGATCGGCAACGAGCGCGCGGATGGCGGCATCGGCCTTGGTCTGCGGTGTCTCCTTCATGAACACGCGCGGCGGCGACACCTCGGCGAGGCCGGCGACGATGCCGTTGCAATCCTCGGTCTCCACCCTACCCGCGGCTTCCACCAGCAGCTCGTCGTGCCCGGCATTGACGGTGACGAGATGCACGGTGTTGCCGAACCCGTCGCGATAGACGAGCGGCGGTCCGGAGGCCGGCACGTGCACCCGCCACTCGAGAACCCGCTGGCCCTTGAACGAGGGAGGCGCGAGACGCAGGCACTGGATGGTGTAGCCGGCAGGCTCCGCGTAGCGGTAGCGCGTGACATGGCGGACCGTGATCAGCATCGCTGCCGTCGCCCTAGTCGGTGAAGTGGTAGGCGGCCGACACGTCGGTCGCCAGGCGGTTGTTGCGGGCGATGAAATCGGCCAGGAACTCGTGCAGGCCGGACTGGAAGATGGCGCTCATGTCTCCCTGCTGGATCTGGCGCAGGGTCTCACTCGCCAGCGACTGGCAGCCGTTGCTCGAGCCGTAGTAGCGGCCGAGGTCGACGAGGGCGGCGACGATCTCCTCGTAGCAGGACCTGAGCGAGCGCGGCATCAGCGGATTGAGGATGAGGTAGTCGGCGATGCGCCAGGGCTTGTAGCTGTCGCGGTAGACCCAGCGGTAGCTGCGGTGGGCCGAGACCGAGCGCAGGATCGCCGCCCATTGGGCCTGGTCGATTTCGCCGCCGACCAGCTCGTTGTGCGGCAGCAGCAGGTAGTACTTCACGTCGAGAATGCGGGCGGTGTTGTCGGCCCGCTCCAGGAACGTGCCGAGCTGGTTGAAGTAGAAGGTGTCGTTCCTGAGGATGGTGTTGAGCAGCGCACCGCGGAACAGCGCCGAGCGCTCCTTGATCCAGTCGAACAGGGGAGGAAGCTCGTTGGAGCCGAGGGTGGCCGGGTCGATGGCCGAGTATTCGATCCACGCCGAGTTGAGGCTCTCCCACATTTCGCGGGTGAGCGCGGTGCGCTGCGCGCGGGCATTGCGCCGGGCGGTGGCGAGGCTGGAGTAGACGCTCGAAGGGTTGTCGGGGTCGAACAGCATGAAGTTGACGACGTCGCGCGTCTCGTAGGTGGCGTGCTTGGCGAGGAAGCCCTGCTCGCAGCCGGCGCTGCGCAAGGTGGAGAGCCATTCCTCCTCCTGGCCGACGCCCTCGCGCGGCAGCAGCGCGATGCGGTAGCCGACCTCGAGCAGGCGCGCGATGTTCTCGGCGCGCTCGATGTAGCGCGACATCCAGAACAGGTCGTTGGCGGTGCGGCCGAGCATCAGGGGTCAGGGGTCAGGGGTCAGGGGTCAGGGGTCGGGTTGGCCGCGCAGCCGCGCGAGCAGTCCGTTCGACATCCGGCCAATTTCGGCGCTCGGCGCGAGGGCGGCCTGTACACGCTCGTTCGCCAGCGGCTCCACATCGACCAGCAGGAGGAGAATCGTCTCTGTCTCCGCCAGCGACCCGCGGGCAATGGAGATGAATTGGGCGCAGTCCTTCCGTGTGCCGCGCCTGCCCCTCGGCGATGTTGGCAGGGACCGAAGCCGCCGCGCGCAGTTCCCCCGTGTTGGGCAAAAGCCGAGTGCGGCGATAGGCATCCGCAGCGAGGCGCATTGCCTTTTGCCACACCACCAGGTCGCGAGACGACTGGACGCTCAACGGCCGCTCCCCTGACCCCTAGCCCCTGATCCCTGATCCCTAATCCCTAATCCCTAATCCCTAATCCCTAATCCTGCAGTACCCAGGTGTCCTTCGTTCCGCCGCCCTGACTGGAATTCACCACCAGGGAGCCCTCGCGCAGGGCGACGCGGGTGAGGCCGCCGGGGGTGAGGCGCACGCGGTCGCCGACGAGCACGAACGGGCGCAGGTCGAGATGGCGC
>DASRDL010000329.1:0-4335 GCA_035652635.1 Hyphomicrobiaceae bacterium
GAAGGGATGCAGGGGATGATGGCTGGCGGCGCAATGATCGACAGGCGCTCAGCGATGGTCGCCGGCGCAGGCCTTGCCATGGCCGGACTGGTGCGGCCGGCTCGCGCCTCCGCCGCCACCTATGACGATGCGGCGCGGGCGACCTGGGCGCCGCTCGACCCCGCCGGCGGCCCGCATGAGCTCGTGCGCTACGCCACGCTCGCCGCCAACAGCCACAACAGCCAGCCTTGGAAGTTCAGGGTCGAGCCGCGGCGCATCACGATCGCGCCCGACCTCGGCCGCAGGCTGCCCGTCGTCGATCCCGACGACCACCACCTCTATGCGAGCCTCGGCTGCGCCGCCGAGAACCTGATCCAGGCCGCGGCCGCGGTCGGACTGAGGGCCGCGGCGTCGCTCGAGGGCGATGCGATCGCCGTCGCGCTGGAGCCGGCGCCGCCGGCGACATCGGCCCTGTTCGATGCCATCCCGCGCCGGCAGAGCACGCGCGCCGCCTTCGACGGCAAGCCGGTGGCAACGGACAGCCTGCGCCTGCTCGAGCGGGCCGGGAGCGGGCCAGGCGTATCGGTCATCCTCATCACCGACAGGGCCAGGATGGACCAGGTGGCAGACTGCGTGGCGGAAGGCACAACCGCACAGGTGCGCGACAAGGCCTTCATGGCCGAGCTCGAGAGCTGGATCCGCTTCAGCGAGACGGAGGCAGTTACGCGCATGGACGGCCTTGCCGCCCGCGCCACGGGCAACCCCGAAGTGCCGCGCTGGCTCGCGCGGCTGCTGCTGCCGCTGGTCTTCACGGCGAGCGGCGAGAGCCGAAAGTACCGCCGCCACATCGCCAGCTCGGCCGGCATCGCCGTGTTCGTCTCCGAGACGAGCGACAAGGCGCATTGGGTCGAGGCCGGCCGCGCCTGCCAGCGGTTTGCCTTGCAGGCGACGGCACTCGGGATCAGACAGGCGTTCGTCAACCAGCCGATCGAGGTGCCGCGCCTGCGTGGCGAGCTCGCGGCCTTCCTCGGCCTCGGGCAGCGCCGCCCCGACCTCATCGTGCGCTTCGGCGCCGGCCCTGAGCTGCCGCGATCCCTGCGCCGCCCCGTTGCCGAGGTGATCGCGTGAGGCCTCTCTCCCGCTCTCGGGGAGAGGGAATGCGAATGGCTTGGGCGTCAGGGACTAGGAGCAGAGGGCGCCGTGGCCGGCGTGCCGGCACTCTCGAGGCCGACGAGTGCCACCTCGAGGTAGCCCCCGGCGCGCAGCTCGTTCAGGACGCGCATCAGCTCGCCGTAGGGCACCGTCTTGTCGGCGCGCAGGAAGATGCGTTTGCCGCGATCGCGTTCGGTGATCCCATCGATGGCGCTCGCCAGCGAGCCGGCGGCAACGGGGTCGTTGCCGAGCGCCAGCGACAGGTCGGCCTTGATGGTCAGGAACACCGGCTTGTCGGGGCGCGGCTGCGACCTCGCCGTGGAGGCCGGCAGGTCGACCGCCACATCGACGGTCGACAGCGGCGCGGCCACCATGAAGATGATGAGCAGCACCAGCATCACGTCGATGAAGGGCGTGACGTTGATCTCGTGCAGCTCGGCGCTGCCGTCCTCGTCGCCGTCGAGACGTGCCGCCATCGGCTCACTCCGCCGCCCTGGGGACGCTCGCCCGCTCCCAGGCACGGTCGAGATCGCGCGAGACCAGGCGCAGCACCTCGGCCGAGGCGTCGCCGACGAGTGCGCGGTAGCGGGCAATGGAACGCGAGAACTGGTTGTAGATGACGACCGCCGGAATGGCGGCGACGAGGCCGATGGCGGTCGCCAGCAGCGCCTCGGCGATGCCGGGGGCGACGACGGCGAGGTTGGTGGTCTGTGCTTTGGAAATGCCGATGAAGCTGTTCATGATGCCCCATACGGTGCCGAACAGGCCGACGAACGGGGCGGTGGCGCCGATGGTGGCGAGCACGCCGGTGCCCCTGTTCATCTCCCGGCTCGCGGCCAGCTCGAGCCGCGCCAGCCGGGTGGCGACGCGCTCCTTGAGCCCGGTCTTGTCGGCGACGTCCTGCGACAGCTGAAGCTCGAGCCCGGCAGCCTCGATCAGTGCCGGCATCACGCCGCGGCCGCGCCCGAGGCGCGCGCGCGCGTCCGCCAGAGTGCGGGCGGTGCCGGCCAACGCCAGGGCTGCGCGCAGGCGGCGCAGCGCCGCCCACAGCTCGATGGTCTTGGCGAACCACACCGTCCAGGTGACGACGGAGGCGAGCACGAGGCCCGCCATCACGGCCTTCACCACGATGTCCGCCGACATGAACATCGACCATGGCGACAGGTCGTGCGGCAGCTCACGGCCGCCGATCGCCGGCAGGAAGGAGCCGGCCGAGGGCGGCTGGGTCGACTTCATCACGGGTGGGCGCGCGGGAGCGGCCGGCATCGGGAATGCGGCCGGCGGCACCGCGCTCTCCTGTGGCGCGGGGGTATCCTGACCGACGGCAACGACGGGGGCGGCCGTGAGCATGAGGAGCACGGCGAAAGGTTTCAGCATGCGCAGGCGGGGCCGGCTGGGGCGCCGCTCGCGGGCCCGGTGGCGCAATTTCGGCATGTCGATGCTCATGGTCCTGCCGCTGCATGGGCTCTCGGAGAGGCGGCGTCGCCGGAGGAGGCGCACTCTTGCGCCGATCCGGAGCGGGAGCCGCCCGATGCGAGGCCGGCGCACGCTATCTATTGCTGACGAGAAAAGTCAAGTTTTAGCGCCGCTGACGGCGTCCGCGGCCGTCGATCGGAGCCCCGCCGGGGCGGACCGTGCGCCAAAGAACGCCCGATCCGGCGCCCGATTGACTGCCGGACGGGGAGCGCACATCTATGGTCCCCGGACTCCGAGAGGCCGGCAACGCGCAGCAGCAACGACCCAGACAGGGCTCGAGACGAGGCCCATGCCGCTCAAGAACACCCGCGAGGTGCCCCTTGGACCCGACGAGCCGGCTCGTCGGGGCACCGAGCCCGCCAAGACCGGGCCGGCGGCGATCGCCCGCTACCTCAAGACGCTGCCGGGCTCGCCCGGCGTCTACCGCATGATCGATGCGGGCGGCAACGTCATCTACGTCGGCAAGGCGCGCAACCTCAAGGCGCGCGTGACGAGCTACGCGCGCGCCGGCAACCACACCAACCGCATCACCCGCATGATCGCCGCCACGGCATCGATGGAGTTCGTGACGGTGCGCACCGAGGCCGAGGCGCTGCTGCTCGAGGCCAACCTGATCAAGCGCTTCCGGCCGCGCTACAATGTGCTGCTGCGCGACGACAAGTCGTTCCCCTACATTCTCATCGCCCGCGACCACAAGGCGCCGCAGATCCTGAAGCATCGCGGCGCGCGCAACCGCAAGGGCGACTACTTCGGACCGTTTGCCTCCGCCGGCGCCGTCAATCGCACCATCAACATGCTGGAGCGCGCGTTCCTGCTCCGCTCCTGCTCGGACGCCGTGTTCGAGAGCCGCACCAGGCCCTGCCTTCTCTACCAGATCAAGCGCTGCTCGGCGCCCTGCACCGGCGAAATCGGTCTGGAGGACTATGCGAGGCTCGTCGAGGAGGCAACGCGCTTCCTCAAGGGCGAAAGCCAGAACGCGCGGCAGATGTACCAGCGGCTGATGCACGAGGCGGCCGAGAACCTCGACTTCGAGCAGGCCGCCAAGTACCGCAACCGGCTGTGGGCGCTGGCGCACGTCACCGCCGACCAGGCCATCAACCCCGAAGGCATCGAGGAGGCCGACGTGTTCGCCGCCCATCAGGAGGGCGGGCAGACGTGCGTGCAGGTGTTCTTCTTCCGCTCCGGCCAGAACTGGGGCAACCGCGCCTACTTTCCGCGCGCGGACCGCACGGTCGGCGTGGAGGAGGTGCTGGAGAGCTTCATCGCCCAGTTCTACGACGACAAGCCGGTGCCGCGCTGCATCCTGTTGAGCCACGAGCTGCCGATGCGGGCGCTCTTGGAGGAGGCGCTCTCCACCAAGGCCGAGCGGCGGGTCGAGATCCGTGTGCCGCAGCGGGGGACCAAGACCACCATCGTCGAGCACGCCGCCCAGAACGCGCGCGAGGCGCTGGCGCGGCGGCTGGCCGAGAGCTCGTCGCAGCGTCTGCTGCTCGAAGGCATCCGCGAGCGCTTCGGGCTTGCCCGCACGCCGCGGCGCATCGAGGTGTTCGACAACAGCCACATCCAGGGCGCCAACGCCGTCGGCGCCATGATCGTGGCCGGGGCCGACGGCTTCGTGAAGAGCCAGTATCGCAAGTTCAACATCAAGTCGGCCGATCTCGCGCCCGGCGACGACTATGCCATGATGCGCGAGGTGCTGAGCCGGCGCTTCAAGCGCCTGCTGCTCGA
>DASRDL010000330.1:0-2019 GCA_035652635.1 Hyphomicrobiaceae bacterium
ACGCCGTTCTACGGCGAGTCCGGCGGCCAGGTCGGTGACACGGGCCGCATCAGGGGCGCCAAGGGCGCCGTCTTCGCCGTGACCGACACGCAGAAGAAGCTGGGCGACCTCTTCGTCCATATCGGCAAGGTCGAGAAGGGCGGCTTCAAGCCGGGCGACGCGGTGGAGCTCGCCGTCGACCATGCGCGCCGCAGCGCCACGCGTGCCAACCATTCCGCCACCCACCTCCTGCACGAGGCCCTGCGCCAGGTGCTGGGTGATCACGTCGCCCAGAAGGGCTCGCTGGTGGCGCCGGACCGGCTGCGCTTCGACTTCTCCCACCCCAAACCGATGACCGCCGAGGAGGTGGCCAAGGTGGAGGAGATCGCCAATTCCTTCGTCCTGCAGAACTCGCCCGTCGAAACCCGGCTGATGGCCCTCGAGGATGCCATGGAGACGGGGGCCCGCGCGCTGTTCGGCGAGAAGTACGGCGAGGAGGTGCGCGTCGTTTCCATGGGAGTGGCGCAGTTCGGGCCGAAGGCCAACAAGGCTTGGTCGGTGGAGCTGTGCGGCGGCACGCACGTGGCCCGCACCGGCGACATCGGCCTCGTCAAGATTACGGCCGAGGGCGCCAGCGCGGCGGGTGTGCGCCGCATCGAGGCGCTCACCGCGGAAGGCGCCCGCGAGCATCTGGCGGCGCAGGACGCGCGCGTGCGCGAGCTTGCCTCCGCCCTTCGCGCCAGGCCCGAGGAGGTCGTGGACCGGGTGAAGGCGCTGATGGAGGAGCGCCGCCAGCTCGAGCGGCAGCTCGGCGAGGCCAAGCGCCAGCTGGCGTTGTCGGGTGGTGGTGCCGCAACCAACGGCGCCGGCGCCCAGGCGGCGGTGCGCACCGTCGGCAAGGTCAAGCTGATGGCGCGTGCCGTGCAGGGGCTCAATCCCAAGGATCTGCGCGGCCTCATCGACGACGGCAAGAAGCAGGTGGGCTCGGGCATCGTCGCCATCGTCGGCGTCACCGAGGACGGCAAGGCCGGCCTGGCGGTGGGTGTCACGGACGACCTCACCTCCACCTGGAGCGCCGTCGACCTCGTGAAGGTCGGTGCGGCGGCGCTCGGCGGCAAGGGCGGCGGCGGGCGCCCCGACATGGCACAGGCCGGCGGTCCGGACGGCTCCAAGGCGCAGGCCGCGCTCGAGGCCATCGAGGCCCGGCTCGCCGGCTGAAGGCGGAACCGGGGCCGGAGCGCCCCGGCGAAGGCGGCGTCAGTCCGGCCGGTCCGGGTGCTGCCGGCTCTGGAGCTCGACGAGCCGATCGGGCGGCACCTCGTCCTCGGTGCGGCTGGCGGGCAGGCCTGTCAGCGTGGCGATGAACGGATAGCGGCTTTCGATGCCGTATTGCCTGGCAGGCGGTACGCGCGCGGGCTCGTCGAGGCTGCCGAGCGTCACCGAGATGCGGTCCTTGTCGACGTAGCGGAAGAACAGGGGCGTGCCGCAGTCGCGGCAGAAGCCGCGCTCGGCGGCCGCCGAGCTCCTGAACACGCCCGGCTGTCCCTTCACCCACGCGAAGTCCTTGGGCGGCACGCCGGTGAAGGCGGCAAAGTAGTTGCCGACCGCCTTCTGACACATCCGGCAATGGCAAACGTGCGGGTTTGTGGGCTCCGCATAGAGTGCATAGCGCACGGCGCCGCACTGGCAGCCGCCGGTCAGCACGGGTTTGCGGGTCTCGCTCATGGTGCACCCCTCTCGGTGTCCGACGCTGGTCATGGCGCACAATAGCGCGAAAGCCCACGCGCCGGCCGCCCGGCGGGAACGCTCCTGACAGCCCGTCGTCAGCAGCGTCGCTGCGGCGCTACTTCTGCCTCACTGCCGCAACCAGCGTGAGGGCGAACACTACGAAGAAGCCCGCGACCCCGCCCAGCGTGCGCGCCAATCCGCCGGCATGGTCCGGGTTCATGAGGCCGCTCAGCCCGACCCACAGCGATGCCATGGCGAGCACGACGACGAGGGCGCAGACGATGGTGCCGCGAGCAGAGCTCGCCTGACCGT
>DASRDL010000331.1:0-4891 GCA_035652635.1 Hyphomicrobiaceae bacterium
CCCTCGAAGGGCATCTTGGTGGCCTTGATGTTCATGAACAGCACGTTGGTGTCGAGCGGCAGGCTCGCCATGTAGCGGATGGCCGAGCCGCAGTGCTCCACGTCGAACACCGGCTCGGGCCTCACCTCGCCGTTGGCCTGCGGCACTCCCGCCTTCATGCGCCCGCCCATGGCCGTGTCGGCATTGCCGATGTCGATCTGCCCGCAGGCGATGTCGTGCTTGCGGCCGTCGAGCGCGATGCACTTGGTGAGGCCGGTGATGGCGTGCTTGGAGGACGTATAGGCCACCGAGTTGGGCCGCGGCGTGTGGGCCGAGATGGAGCCGTTGTTGACGATGCGCCCGCCCTTCGGGCTCTGCGACTTCATGATCCGGATCGCCTCCTGCGCGCACAGGAACGAGCCGTGCAGGATCACGTCGACCACGCCCTTCCAGGTCTCGAAGGGGAGGTCCTCCATCGGCACGGCCGGCGCGCCGAAGCCGGCGTTGTTGAAGAGAAAGTCGAGGCGGCCGCCGAAGGCCTTCTGCGTCTCGGCGAACAGGTTCTTGACCTCCTGGGGCCTGGTCACGTCGCAGCGCACGGCCACGATCCGGCCGCCGCCCGGCTTGGCCATGGCCGCCGTCTTGTCGAGCTCCTCCTTGCGCCGGCCGGCCACCACCACGTTCCAGCCGTCGCCCTGCAGCGCCAGTGCCGCCGCCCGGCCGATGCCGCTGCCGCCGCCCGTCACCACCGCCACCTTGCCCTGAACCGCCATCGCCGTTTTCTCCCTTGACTGATCCCCGGTTGCCGGGAGCCTACCCCCGCGGGCGCGGCGGGCGCCAGCCCCGGTGGATGCAAATGTGCAGGGGCGGCAATGCCGTCGCGGCGATGCGGCCGATGCCGGCCGCACGTCCGCACCCGGCAGCGGGATCCATGGCGTCCCAGGCGCACCCTATTGCCACCAGCACTCGCGCCTTGCGCCCGTGCTCAGGTTGCCGCCGCGGCAGCTCAAGACGCCGTACTGGGTCCGTCGCGAGACCACCTGCATGTGAGGTATCTCGCCCGCCGCCCAGACCTCGTTGGAATATCGCAGGGGGTCGGGCCGGCGTTGCGCCGCGGCCGCCGCCTTCTCCTTGCGCTGGCGCTCCTCCTCGGCCTTCTTGCGCAGCTCATCGGCTTTTTTCGCTGCCGCCGCCTTCCGGCGTTCCTCCTCCGCCTCTTGCCGGCTCCGCGCCTCCTCCTCCGCCGCCCTCCTTGCCGCCGCCAGCCGCTCGTCCTCCAGTCGCTTGGCCTCCGCGGCAGCACGGGCTTCGGCGGCCGCCTCGGATTGGATTGCTGCCTTGGCGGCCGCCTCGCGCTCTGCCGCCTGGCGCTCCTCCTCGGCCGCCGCGGCGGCCTTGCGCCGCTCCTGCTCTGCCTGCTCTGCGGCCGCCCGTCGTGCCTCTGCTTCCGCAGCAGCCTTGCCTTGATCCTCTTGCGCCGCTTCCCCTCGAGACGCTGCTTTCCGGTCGCCCTCGCTTCGCGCCCCGTCGCGGCCGCTCTCCCCGGGCGCGAGACGACTGTATTCGACACCTGCATAGAGCGCGCCGAGCAACATCGGCAGCATCGCGGCTGCCATCCACCGGCCTCCACGGCGCCCGCGCACGGCCCGCCGAACGATCGGGCGAGATCCAGCGCGCTCGGACGCGGCCCCGTCATCCATCAGCATCGGTCGCAGTTGGGCGACCGACTGCGGACGTTCCGAAGCCTTGACTCGCAGACATGCATCGATCGCCTCGAGAAAGCGGCGGCGGTACGAGCGGCCCGCAGCGTGCACAGCCGGGACCATCGCGTCCTCGTCCATCCGCAACGTGGCTTCCTCGGGCGGCCGGCCGCTCACGGCCCGATAGAGCGTGGCGCCGAGGGCGTAGAGATCGGACCAAGGCCCCTGAAGGCTGCCTGCCGCCGCGTACTGCTCCGTCGGCGAATAGCCGGCCTTGATGATACGCGTGAGGGACCTGCTCATTTGCCCGACGGCGTGGCGAGCGGCGCCGAAATCGATGAGCACGGGACTGCCGTCGGGGCGGACGATGATATTGTCGGGCGCAATATCGCGGTGGAGGAAGCTCTTGGCGTGCATGAGCTCGAGGGCATCGAGCACCGGTAGCGCGATGTTGTCGAGCTCGCTCTGGGTGGGCGCCCGGCCGATGCCGCGCAGCCAGCTCTCCAGGCTCTGCCCTTGCTCGAAATCCATCACCATGTAGGCCGTCGAGTTGGCCTCGAACACGCGCGTGACGCGCACGATCCCCGGATGCCTGAACAGCGCGAGCATCTGTGCTTCCTTCAGGAAGCTCGCGCGGCCCCACTCGAAGCTGGCCTTGTGCCGCTCGGACTTGGGGCGAACGCTCATGTCGGCTTCGCGATCGCCGAAGTCGGCGGGGTAGTATTCCTTGAGCGCCACCGGCGTCTTGAGGTTCACATCCTCAGCGCGATAGGTGATGCCAAAGCCGCCGCTGCCGATGACACCGCATAAGAGGTAGGTGTCGAGGATCGTGCCTTCGGGCAGGCTGAGGCGCGTGTCCCGCGTGTCCATTGAGCGACCCCGACGGCTTTTGTCTCGCGCGGCGATCCCGGGAGGTCCTCGTCGCGGCCCTCCCCTTGCGAGACCCGAGACGGCCCCTGCCGCGCAAGTCTAACAACAATCGAACGGGCCGACAAAATCCGCCCGACCGTCCGCCCGACCGGCGGCGATGCGTGTCGCGGCACGAGCGACCTCACACCGGCATGGTGCGCCGCTGGTGGGCGCGGCCGGCTGTTGCCGTGTCCTCGCGCCCGCCGGCGATGACGCGCACGCCCTCGTCGAGGCGGGCGGCTATGTTGTCGGGCGTGCAGCCCTCGAGGTAGGCGATGCCGCGCCTGCGGCAGGCCTCGAGCACCCGGGCGCGCGCCTCTGCGAGCTCCGGCGGATAAGGGTCGCGCCGGAGGCTGGTGTAGCCGAATGACAGGCCGAGATCACCGGGGCCCATCTCGGCGAAGGCGAGGCCCGGCACGGCCAGGATCGCCTCGCAGTTGGCGACACCCTCGGGGCTTTCGAGCTTGACACCCAGCATCAGCTCGCCACGCGGGTTGAGCGGCCAGGGCTCGCTGCGCTCCATGTACTCCTCGGCCGACAGTCCCCAGATCGGTGCCGCGGTCGCCTCCGAGCCGCGGCCGCGCGTGCCGACGCCGAGCAATCCGGGCCGGGGGCCGGCCCGCTGGCCCTGCTCGGCCCCACGCAGGCCGCGCATGCGCGCGAGCGGCGTAGGCAGATCCGGGTCGACGCCCGGCGCGTGATGGGGATAGCGCGATGCCTCGACGAAGGCGCGCACGGCATCGGCGCATTCCGCCTGGCACAAGACCATGCCGTGCACGCCGCGGGCCAGGATCTGGCGGAACTGCCAGGCATTGGCACGCACGGATTGCGCGTCGGTACCGCGCACCGGCGGCTCGACGACGACGGCCGGCGTGCGATGGCCCGAGGCGGTCGGGCCGCCGTCGACGAGCCCGCGCATGTATTCGGCGAGGCCGGCCATGTCGAAGGCACCGTGCTCCATGCCGACGTTGATGTAGTCGGCCCACGTGCGCGCGTCCTTGCGCCCCTGCCCGTAGGTGAGCACGTGCCCCGTGTGCTGGCCGGTGTAGTAGACCGCCTGGTCCTGGGCCAGCAGCTCGATGGCCTTGTTGATGCGCGTTGCCATGTTTGGGGTCGGACCCCCGCAAAGGCGTCTCGATTTCGCGGCGGCGCCGGGCCGGGGACTTCCACCCCGGCTCAGATCGCGGCCTCCGTCTCGGCGTCGAAGAAGTGCAGCCGCGCCGGGTTGACCGCGAGCCGCAGCTGCTCCGATACCTTGGCCCGCACGGTCGGGTCTACGGCCGCCACCATGGTGTCGTCGCCGACGCGCACGTCGAGCAGGATCTCGGAGCCCAGCTGCTCGACCACCTCGACCTTGGTTGGGAACGTCAGCCCCGCCGGGTCCGCATCGCCCGCCACACGCAGGTCCTCGGGCCTGACCCCCAGCGTCAGGCGCCGGCCGACATGGCCCTTGAGGCGTGCCGCGTGCGCCGGCGGCATCTCGATCTCGAGCCCGGCGTTGCGCGCGGTGAGGCGGCCGTCGCCGTCGACCACGGTCACGGTGGCGAAGTTCATGGCCGGAGAGCCGATGAAGCCCGCGACGAACTTGTTGGCCGGCTGATTGTAGAGCTCGAGCGGCTCGCCAACCTGCTGCACCACCCCGTCCTTCATGACCACGACGCGGTCGCCCAGCGTCATGGCCTCGACCTGATCGTGGGTGACGTAGATCGCCGTGGTGCCGAGCCGCTGGTGCAGCTTCTTGAGCTCGACGCGCATCTGCACGCGCAGCTTGGCATCGAGGTTGGAGAGCGGCTCGTCGAACAGGAACACCCGCGGGTGGCGCACGATCGCGCGGCCCAGAGCCACGCGCTGGCGCTGTCCGCCCGAGAGCTGACGCGGCTTGCGCTTCAACAGCTCGCCGATGCCGAGGATGTCGGCCGCCTCCTTCACGCGCTTGCCGATCTCGGCGCGGTCGAACTTGCGCATCTTCAGGCCGAAGGCCATGTTGTCGAACACGCTCATGTGCGGATAGAGAGCGTAGTTCTGGAACACCATGGCGATGTCGCGATCCATCGGCGCCAGGTTGTTCACCACCTGCCCGTCGATGGCGATGTCGCCCGAGCTGATGGCCTCGAGGCCGGCGATCATCCTGAGCGTGGTGGTCTTGCCGCACCCCGAAGGCCCGACGAACACCACGAACTCCTTGTCCCGGATCTGCAGGTTCACGTCTTTGACGGCGTGCACGGCGTCATAGAATTTGTTGACGTCTTTGAGGACGACCTGTCCCATTTCCTCTCACTCCATTCTCCCTCTCCCCGCGTGCG
>DASRDL010000332.1:0-12706 GCA_035652635.1 Hyphomicrobiaceae bacterium
GCGACGCTCAGCACGATGAAGACGGCACGGCGCTGCTTGCGCGTCATGAGCCGAGACCCAGGCTTCGGGCCAATGCCGAGAGCTGAGCGAGCGCCTGCTCGTCGCCGGGGAAATGCCGGCGTGCCTGGGCAAGGGCAGCGCGCGCCTCCTCTTTGCGGTCGAGCACCACATAGGCATTGACGAGGCGCACCCAACCGGCGAGGTCGCGGCCGTCATGCTTAAGCCGCTCCGCCAGGCTGTCCACCATGGCCGTGATCATGCGCGCGCGCTCGGCAGGCGAGAGCTTCTCGGCCGCGGCGATGTCGGCAGGGCTCGGACCACGCGGAGCAGCCGGCGCCGGTGCACCCTCCAGGCGGCGGGAGACATCGGCGATGCGGCCCTCCACGGCAGAGCGCCAGGGCGCGTCCGACGGAGCGCCTGCGAGCAGCGCCCGGTAGTCGGCGAGCGCGGCGGCGAGGTTGCCGTCCTGCTCCTTGGCGAGTGCCAGCCAGAAGCGCGGCTCGGGGCGACCGGGCTCGAGCTTCAGGACCTTCTCGTAGGCCGCGCGCGCGTCCTCAACCACGATCCCGTCGGCGGCCAGCACGCTGGCCTCGGCGAAACCGCCAAGCCGCTGCGCCGTCTCCCCCTCGAGCCGCGCCGCGGCGGCGTAGGCAGCCGCCGCCTCGCGGAAGCGGCCGAGCTTCAAATAGATGGGGGCGATCACATCCCAGCCCTTGCCGTCCTCCGGATGGGCGCGCAGCTGCGCCTCCACCTTGGCAATGAGCTCGCCGATGCCGGCCTGCTCGATGGGCGTTGCGGCGCGCGCAGCCAGCGGATAGGCGGGCAGGCCGGGCGAGCCATGTGTCAGATAAAGCGTGAGCGTGAGCAGCGGTGTCAGGACGGCGATCGTGATCATCGCGGCGGCAGGACGGATCGTCCGCGCCACGGCCGGCGGAGGCGCGTCGGCGCTCGCCAGCAGGCGGCGCGAGACCTCGAGCCTGGCGGCGGCTGCCTCGGCCTCGTCGACGAGACCGCGCGCGCGCTCGCGCTCGATCTCGTCGAGCTGGTCGCGGTAGACGGCGAGCGCTCCCGCCTCCGGCGCCGCGACCGCGCGCGCCGGCCGTGCCAGCGGCGCCAGCACGACGGCGAGCACCACCGCGGTCAGAAGCGCAAAGGCGAGCCAGAGCAGCATGTTCAATGGATCGCGACAGCCTGGGGCGCAACGGCCGCCCATACCCTGCAATAGGGCGGCCAGGCCGAGGTGGCAAGGCGCGTGCCTCGGTCGTACGGGTCTCGGAGCGCCGCCTGCCGCCCGAATGCGACGACGCTGTCGCTCAGCACATTTGTCACACCGTGGCGTAGCCGCACCTCATCCACTGCCTCGAGGTTGCGCAGGCTTATCGGACAACCGGGAATCGTCCCATGAGGCCCCACTGTTTGCAGGTCTCCGGGTCCGGCCGGCACGGCTTCGAGAGCGACGTTGCCCACGAGAAGGACCGCCGGAGCGGCGCTGGCGTGCACGCGTCGAGCAACAAGGTCTAACAGAATGAAGAGGTCTTTTCTGGGGCCGGCCGCTGCCATCTGTTTCATGGCCAATTGTTTCATGGGCGCCGGTCAGGCCGCTGCCGACGGCTACGCTGGAAAGAGTGCGGGTTCCGCTGCCCAGCCGCTCGTTTGGACGGGATTCTACGTGGGCGCCGGGGGCGGCTCGGGCGCGGTTGTCCACAACCTGTCCATCGACGTTCCCGGCGTGGTCAACCTGCTCGGATTCGACGGCATTGGCGGCGAAGGCATCTTCGGCACGGTCGTCGTCGGCGCCGACTATCAGATCCATCCCGCCATCGTGATAGGCGTATTTGCCGACTACGACTTCTCCGGCATCTCCTCCGACCTGTCCGTGGCGGGCGGCCTCTTTGCCGCCTCGCTCGAGCACAAGCATTCCTGGTCGATCGGCGGGCGGCTGGGCCTCCTGACGAGCCCGCGCACGCTCTGGTACGGCGCGCTGGGCTATACGCAGGCCGAATTCGACCTCACGAGCACGGCCGGCCCGCTCACCGTGCCCGAGTTCAGAGGCTACTTCGTCGGCGCAGGCATCGAGAGCCTGCTCGGCGGCGGCTTCGCGCTGCGCGCGGAATATCGCTACTCGCAGTTCGACTCGGAGTCGGTGTTCTCCATCCCCGGCGCCATCGATGGCTCGCTCGAGCCTTCGATGCACACGGCGCGGGTGACGCTGTCCTACAAGTTCGAACGGCGCGAGGAAACGCGCGTGCCGCTGAAGTGAGAGCACGCGCACCTCTGCTCCCCGAGAATGGGCTGGGCCGCTCGCGCGGGAGCGGCCCAGCCTGCTTTCGACGACGGCTTTGCGTCGCTCACAGGTTGTGGTTGAGGTCCGGACCCGTGGTGGCGACCACCGTGTCGGCCGCAGCAGCCTCCACCAGCACCTTGCAGGCCCCGGTGTAGTCTGGCTTCTCGCCCTCGATCTTGCCGTGGAAGGCCTCGTAGACGTCCTCGGGCACGGTCACGTTGCCGGTCTTCGGGATCTCGACCCAGACGAACTCGCGGTTCCACTTGCGCTCGACGAAGGGCTCCAGCGAGCAGGCCTGGCGCGCCTCCTGCGTGGGCTCCGCCTTGGCCCGGTAGCGGTAGGAGGCCTCGGCCGGCATCGGATAGCGCGCTCGGCCGATGTACTCCTCCTCCTCGATGACCGCGTAGGAGAGGATCCTGGCGCACTCGTCATAGTCCGGGTCGGGTACGTTGGTACAGGCGTAGAAGCGGTCATAGTAGAGCTGCGGCACCGTCAAGTAGCCCAACCCCGCCACAGCCACCCAGAAGAACGGCCTCCGCCACGGCCGCTGCAGGAACGGCGCGAAGGCGTGCTTCATGTGCGGCTTCGGCGCCAGTCCGAGCGCGAGCTTGGGCTTCAGGTTCTTGGGCACCGCAAGCCTGCCGACGAGGCCCATCTTGCCGTTCATGGCCTTCTGCTTGGGCAGCGAAGCCAGCTTGGCCTTGCTCAACTTCATGAAGTTGCCTTGGCCGAGCTTCGGCATGGGCCCCTTCTTGAGGACGACCTTGTCGAGCTTGCCGGCGTTCTTGAGCCTGGCCGAGCGCAGCGTGCTGAGCTTCGTCTTGTTCCCGGCGCTCAGCAGCGTCTTGGTCTTGGTTCGCGCGAGCGACTTGCTCGTGACCGACTTGCCCGACAGCGACCTGGCCGAGAACGAGCGCATGCTGGTCGATGCCCGCGGAGCGGAGAATGACTTGCCGCCCCAGCGCGCCTCTGCAGGTGAGGCGTCGAGCGCTGCCACCGCCAGGAGGGCGGCAGCCGACGCGGTTGCGATAGTGAGGGTGTACATTGGGTTGCTCCAGTTTTTCACCCGGTGTGGCCTGCGGTTCTATGAGAACGCGACGCGGGCTGCTGTTCCGCGAGAAACATGTGGAGCGGCCTTTCTGCAGCTTATGGTTGAGGGCGGATGAACGCAGGAGCGCGAATCAAAAAGGCCCCGGCCGCGGGGCCGGGGCACGAAACGAACGGGATAGGCGGTGAATGGAGGCTGGTGCGAGGTCAGCTGACCTGGGTCCAGGTGCCGTCGGGATTGCGGCAGGCAGTGCCGCGCATGGTCTGCGGTCGACCGTCGATGTAGACGCGATGAACGAAATCGCGGCAGCGGGAGGGCCCGCGATAGTAGAAGTCCTCGACAATCACCTCGCCGTAGCGCCCGTTGCTCGGATTGCTCCAGCGCACTGGCTGGCGCGAGGGCCCGCGCTCCCAGGCGTCGTACTCGGCCTGGCGCGCGAGCTCGCGATCACGCGCATCGAGCGAGCGGCCGATCTCGTTGCCGACGATGCCGCCGACGACGGCGCCGGCGAGCGTAGCGGCGACCTTGCCGCCGCCCTTGCCGAACTGGTTGCCGATGATGCCGCCGGTGATGGCGCCGATCGCGGTGCCCGCATCCTCGTTGTTGGCGCAGCCGGCGGCCATGAGGGCCGCGCCTAACGCCGCTACCAACGCACAACGCTTCATTGCACGTCTCCCGTCTCCCGCACGGCATCGGGCCGCGGGCACGCCGGCCGGCGCGCCCGGGCTATCGAGTGGGCATTCATGGCCCGATTCGGGGCGGAAATGCGGCCTCAACGGCCCGAGCAGCCGCCGGCCTGCCGCCGTCAGGCGGCCTGCGGCAGCGTGAGGCGCGCAGACAGGCCGCCATATTCCGAGCGCGCCAGCTCGAGCTTGCCGTTGTAGGAGTGGGCGAGGTCGGCGACGATCGAATGACCGAGGCCGGAGCCCGGCTTGGTCTCGTCGAGGCGCCGGCCGCGGATGATGGGCTCGGCCATCTGCTCGGGCGTCAGGCCGGGACCGTCGTCGTCGACGCGGATCTGCAGCCACCTGCCGGCCCCCTCGACGGCCGATACCGGCAGAGGGACCGCGGCCAGGGTGACCTTGGAGCGTGCCCACTTGCAGGCATTGTCGAGGAGGTTGCCCAGCATCTCCTCCAGATCCTGCCGCTCGCCCTGGAAGCGCGCGCCGGGTGCACAGTCGAGAGAATAGGACAGGTGCTTGTCGTGATAGATGCGCTCGAGCGCGCGGATGAGGGATTCGCCCACCGGCCGAATCTCGGTGACGCGGCCGATGACGCCGATGCGCGCCGCCATGCGCGCCCGCTCCAGGTAATGGTTGATCTGATCGGCCATGATGCCGGCCTGCTCGGAGACCTTGCGCGCCAGCGGGCTCTGATCGTCGCGCGCCTCGTTGGTGACGACGGCAAGCGGCGTCTTGAGCGCATGCGCGAGGTTGCCGACGTGCGTGCGCGCGCGCTCGACGATCTCCTCGTTGGCCTTGAGCAGCGCGTTGAGCTCGTGCTGCAGGGGCTCGATCTCGGCCGGCAGGTGGACGTCGAGGCGCGTGGCGGCGCCGGAGCGGATGGCCGCCAGCCCCTTTTCCATCTTCGCCAGCGGCAGCAGGCCGAACCTGATCTGGAACAGGGTGACGGCCAGCAGGCCGATACCGGCCAGCGCCAGCGCCAGCGTGAGGCGCGTGCGGAAGTTGCGCAGGCTCGTCTCCACCTCGCCCAGCGTGCCGGCCACTGCCACGGAATAGCGCTGGGCCCGCTTGCCCTCGCCGAACAGGTAGATGGTCTCGGCTACGCGCAGCCGCTGATCGAGCGGGCCGTCGAGGTTGGCCCAGCGCACCTCCCGCTCGTTGGGCTCCACGCCGTGCTCGCTGGGTACCGGGATGGTGAGACCGGCAAGCGAACGGGACACGACGAGCTGGCCGCCGCGGTTGTCGAGCGGCTTGATCTGCCAGTACCAGCCCGAATGCGTCACCTCGAACAGCGGCTCACCGACGTCCTTGGGCGTGCCGGGCTCGAAGTCGCTGTGGTCGACGGCGTCGGAGAGGACCGAGGTGAGCAGGACGCTCAAGCGCCGGTCGAAGCTGGTCTCGACCTCCTGGCGGTAGAGAGAGTAGATGATGGCACCGGCGATCGGCAGCACCAGCAGGTTCCAGACGGCTGCCGTGGCGAAGAGCCGGAACGCCAGCGAGTTAGTTGTCATCGGCCTGCTGCGACAGGCGGTAGCCGAGGCCGCGGATGGTTTTGATCATGTCCGGCGGAATCTTCTTGCGTAGTCTGCCGATGAATACCTCGATGGTGTTGCTGTCGCGGTCGAAGTCCTGCTCGTAAAGGTGCTCGACCAGCTCGGTGCGCGACACCACGCGCTCGTTGTGGTGCATGAGGTAGGCAAGCAGCCGGTACTCGTGCGAGGTGAGCTTGATCGGCTGGCCGTCGAGGGTGACGCGCGCGGTCTTGGTGTCGAGCCGCAGCGGGCCGCACTCGAGGTCGCTCTTGGCATGGCCGGAGGCGCGGCGCACCTGCGCACGGATGCGCGCCAACAGCTCCTCCATGTGGAAGGGCTTGGCCATGTAGTCGTCGGCACCGGCATCGATGCCGGTCACCTTGTCGCTCCAGCGGTCGCGGGCGGTGAGGATGATGACCGGCATCTTGCGCTCGGCGCGGCGCCACTGCTCGAGGACACTGATGCCGTCCATCTTCGGCAGGCCGGTGTCGAGGATGACCACATCGTAGGGCTCGGTCTCGCCCAGGAAGTAGCCCTCCTCGCCATCGAAGGCCGAGTCGACCGCGTAGCCGGCCTCGGTCAACGCCGAGACCAGCTGGCGATTGAGATCGCGATCATCCTCCACGACCAGCACGCGCACGACACACCCTCCCAGGCGACCCCGGAGCCGGAAACCCGCGACTCCAGGATAGCGCAAAAATGGCCGCGCGCATGGCGGGCAGAGGTCCGGTCCCGTCCGCGCGGGTGGACACCCCGAGAATTGCCCGCCGGCGCTTGACGGCCCGGCCGTCAGGACTTACCTGGCTGCCAGGCAATTCGGACGCGCGCGGGGCCAACCATGACACCGTCCGCCAAAGGCAAGGTCGAGGCGGCAACCGGAAGCGCAACAGGGTCCGCCGGACCCCTCTACTGCTCCTTCTGCTTCAAGTCCCAGGACGAAGTGAATTCGTTGGTCTCAGGCCCTGCGAACATCTCGATCTGCGGCGCATGCGTCGAGGTGTGCAACGAAGCCATTGCCGGGCGCTTGCCGAAGTTACCGCACCCTTCGCCCAACCAACTACCCACGGAGCGCCTGCTGCAGCGCCTTGGCGCGATCGAAGATGCGATCCAAGGCAAGGGCAATCAGCTGCAGTGGGTGGTCGAGCTTCTCCGGGGGCGCGCGGTGAGCTGGGCCCGGATCGGCGCCGCGCTGGGCATCTCGCGCCAGTCGGCGTGGGAACGCTTCACCTGAGCGGCTCCCGACCGGACGGACGCATCTACATGGATATGGTGAACTGACGCCGCTCGATCGGCGTGCTGGTGCGCACGCGGCCATAGATCGCCAGGACGGTGCCGACCAGGCCGCCGACAGCCTGCCCGACGTTCAGCACGTTGTCGCCGAGCTGGCGCACGAGCTCGGGCGTGAGGTCGAGGCCGATGGCAGGCGCCAATACCGGCAGAACGGTGGACAAGGCGGTGATCATCACGCCCCAAATGGTCATGGAATGGCCCCACCACTTGCCTTGCGGGGGCTGAGTCTGGGCGGCGAGATCGGTGTCGGTGGACATGGGACGCGATCCTTTCGGTTGCGTGTGGTGCGGGGGAACGAGGGGCGGCATGGCCCGGGCGATCTCCTGAGCCAGCGCCAGAGTGCTGCCGACGCGGTTGAGCCAGCCCTTGCCGAAGCGCCAGAAGGTCGGCAATGCCCGGTAGCGTCGGCGGCGGATGTCGGCGTAGGCCGCGAGCGTCTCCTCGACGGGACGCGCGGCGACGGCAGCCAGGGTCAGCGGACCGATCTCGCCGTCGATTTCGGCGCCGACCGCCTCCTGCAGCATGCGGGCGGCCCCGGCGACGCCCTGGTTGACCGCGGCGTCGAAGTGGAAGAGCGCGAGCGGCGGCGGCAGCTCGGGACAGCAGGCTGCCTGCCAGTAGCTGTCGCGGTAGATGCGACGCACGGTGGCGGAAGGGATGGCGCGAAGCTCGGCCTTCAGGTCAGCGAAGTTGTCGGAGGTGAGCTCCACGCCCTTGTCGCGCGCGAGCTCGGAGAGGGTTATGCCGTGGTTGGTGGGCCCGCCCGGATCGTAGGGGTCCTCGCTGTAGCCTCCTTCGATTTCCAGCACGTGGGCGAGCGCGCGCTCGAAAGTGGAATCGATGACAGGGTTGCGGATCGGTGCCGGCGCACCGTCCGTTGTGACAGCCGTCGCGGGCCAGCGCAGGCCGAGCAGATGCGCGCGGGGGAAGGCGGCGACGGAGACGGCATCGCCCTGGTTGCCGCCGAGCAGGACAGCTTGCGACGGCGTGAGGCCGACGAGGAAGCCGACGTGACCGAGGCTCGGGTCGGAGCCGCGGCTCAGCACCGCGATGGCGCCGGCGCGCGGCTCGGAGAGCGGCTCGCCCCAGGCAAGGTACGAGCGGGCCATCAGCGAGCGCGTGCCGCCGACGCCGGCACGCTCCAGGCAGGCACCGACGAAGGCCGCGCACCAGGCGACCTCGTCGGCGCGCACCTCCGGATGGCCGGCGTCGGCGTAGTAGCGCAACACCTTGGAGTTGTTGTCGGCGCCCGGCGCCTCGGCGACGCCGAGGTCGGCCCAGGCCAGCTCGAGCCAGCGGGGTTGGTCCATGTGGGTGGGATGCCGAGTGGCGAGACGTGAGGTCGTGAGGTCGTGAGGTCGGGAAATGCCAAGTCCTGAGGATCGGGAACTCGCTGGCGCCCCGCCACTCACCATTTCACGATCTCACGATCTCACGCCTTCTACAGCGTTGCCTGGCGCGGTGTGCCGCGACCGGCGACCGCGCTGAGCTGACAGACGCGCAGGCTGACGGCGGATTGCAGTGAGCCGAAATCGGCAGTCTGGTCGGCAGCCGTATAGGTGACGGTGGGTGAGGTGGCAGACAGGGTGCGCTTCACGTTGGTGCCGTCGAGGATATCCACCTCGTAGCGCTCGCTCTCCTCGCCCAGCGGCACATCGACCGTATCCCAGCTGTCGCCGCCGATGCGCGTGCGGCGTACCCAGGTCACGACGAGGTCGCCGCCCGCGGAGCGCACACCGCGCACGTGGGCGGGGCTCAACGGCAGGAGGCCGCAACCGCGGAAGGCATGGCTGGCCTCCACGAACGACGGGCTGTCGAAGCTGCGCGACGGCGGGCCGCAGCGCCAGGTATAGGCGAGGCCGATCTCGTCGGGAGCGAGGTCCACGGGCGTCACGGCCGCGTCGATCAGTACGAAGCGGGCACCCGCCGCGAGCGGAGCGCCCATGGCCGCCTCGCTCCCGGCCTGGCCGCGCAGCAGCACCGAGAGCTCGTAGGTCGACGGGCCGACCAGAACGGCCGACTGGAACTGCAAGACCTCCCAGCCTCCGGCCGGGTTCTCGAGCGCGGCGATGTTGGCGCCAGAGAAAAGCGCAAGCTCGGTGACGGACGCGAGGCTCCCCAAATCGAGCCTGACCCGGAACCTGCCGGCGCGGTCGAAGCGAGAGGTGGGGGCGGCCGGCAAGGCATCGAGCGTGAGGCCAGTGACCGCGGGCGCCACGGCCACCGCCTCGAGCAGGAAGTTGGCGCTTTCCGGCGAGCGGTAGAAGGCGATCCGACCGGGCCAGGGTTGCTGCGCGGCTGCGACGTAACCCGCGTATGGCGGCTCATCGCCACGGATCAGCGGCAAGTCGAGGAACAGCACCAGAGGTCGGCCGGCGATGACGGCCGGACTGCCACCGCCGCGCCGACGCGTCGTCTGCACGGCGCCGGAGTAGATGTCGCGATCGAGGCCCAGCGCCTCCACCTCGCGGCTGCCGTGCTCACCGATGCCGGTGATGCGCAGAGTTCGCGATCGGCCGCCGAGAGTGAGCGTGACCGCATCTCCGGGCTCGATCGCGAGACGGCTGGGCGGCAGGGCGAAGGCCGCGCGCTCGCGCCCCGCCCAGGCCTCGAACAGCCATACCTCGGCCATGCGCGCGGCTTCCTCGGGCTCGAGGACAAGGGGCAGGTCGGCGACAGCCGTGCGCCCGCTGCTGCCGGCGAGGCGCCGGGCCTCCTCGACCGCGGAGGCATAGTCGCCGGCCGCCGCGATGTAGGTGAGCTTGGCGGACACCGGCAGGTCGGTCTCCTGCGCACGCGTGAGCGTTGCCAACGCATCGGCTGGCCGGCTCTCGACGAGACCATCGGCGGTGAGCCCGATTACCGGGGGCTGCTCGCCGCGGTGGGCGAATACGATGCGGCCCTCGCTCTCGCGCGCATCGATGAAGAAGGCGAGCTCGAGCGGCTGCAGCGCCTCGTGCGCCGACAGCACGCGGTCGATGACGAAGCCGGCGAACATGCCGTGAAGACGGCTCGCGTCATAGGCGGCGAAGCCGTAGTCGTCGAGGATCGCCGACACCGCAGGGCCGAGCGGCGCACCGGCATGCCGGCCGGTGATCCAGTGGCCGAGGCGCCAGTGCTCGGCATCGCTCCAGGCCTCGCCGTCGGCCGGAAAGGCCGGGTAGGGCCGCGCGTCCCAGGCGTAAAGGTGGATGTGAGCGAGGTCCACCATGCGTCCGGAGTAGACGCTGGAGACGGGATTGGAGCCGGCAATGTAGTCGGGATGGTCCGGATCGAGGCCGGTGAGGAACGCCTGCAGGTAGGCGCGCTGGATGTAGTCGTCGCGCGCGCCGCTGGAGTAGTGGGGCAGTCGCGATTCCGAGCTTTTCGGATCGATGAAGACGTTGGGCTCGTTGGCGCCCTTGTCGATGGCGGGGCAGCCGAGCTCGGTGAACCAGATGGGCTTCGACTGCGGCACCCAGGCCGTGGGCGTGGGCAGCTCCACGCCGCCGGGCCGGTCGAAATGCTGCTCGAGCCACCAGCTCCTGATGTCCTTGAAGCGGAACACCCAGGGCTTGGCATAGGCGCCGTCGGTGATGGGCGTGCGCACCTGCCCGTCGCGATCGGCCTCACTGGCGTAGTACCAATCGTAGCCCTCGCCGCCGACGATGTTGGCGCGCAGGTAGGCGGGATCGTAGACGGAGAGCACTCCCGCCTGCGCATCGGCATGGGTGGAGCCGTCGCGCCAGTCGGCGAGGGGCCAGTAGACGTCGATGCCGACGGCATCGATGTCGGGGCTCGCCCAGAGGGGGTCAAGGTGGAAGTGCACGTCGCCCGAGCCGTCGGCGGGCTGATGGCCGAAGTATTCCGACCAGTCGGCGGCGTAGGTCACCTTGGTGGACGGACCTAGGACGGCCTTCACGTCGGCGGCCAGATCGGCGAGCGCGGCAACGAAGGGATAGGTGCTGGCGCTGTCGCGCACCTGGGTGAGGCCGCGCATCTCCGAGCCGATGAGGAAGGCATCGACGCCGCCAGCTGCTACGGCGAGGTGGGCGTAGTGGAGGATGAACCGGCGGTAGGACCACTCCTCCGGGCCGGAATAGCCGACCCCCGCCGATGAAACGGTGAAGTCGGAGGCCTGGGCCGTGCCGAGGAAGGCCGACACCTGCGCAGCGGCGGCGGCGGTCTTGTCGGGACTGCCGGGCTGACCGGGCGCCGGGGCCACGGTGACACGGCCGCGCCAGGGATAGGGCGGCTGGGAGGCGGCACCGGTGTAGGGATCGGGGAGGGCGTTACCGGCCGGCACGTCCATGAAGATGAAGGGTGCGAGGACGACCGCGAGGCCGCGCGCCCGCAAGTCCGCGATGGCCGCGATCACGGTTGCATCGGCAGGTGTGCCGCCATAGGCGGCACGTCCGTCCGACTGGCTGACGAGGTGGGCAGCGGCGCGGGAGAGGCCGGCGACCTGCCAGGCGAGCGGCGAGGTGCTCTTGTCGGCGAGGTCGACGCCGGGCTGGATCCGGCATTCGCCGGCGCGCAGATCGGTGCCGAACCAGCCGACGACGAGCGAGACCGTGGCGCAGCTGGGCAGGGCCGCCTGCAACTGGTCCAGGGCCACCTGCCAGTCGCATGCGCCCTGCAGCGTGTGCACGTTCTCCGATGCGCTGGCAGCCGCGGTCAGGCTGCGCGATACCGGCTCGGTGGCATAGACGAACTCGCCGGCGCCGGGGATCAGGCAGACGGCGCGGGGCAGCCGCTCGAAGTCATCGACCGCGCGGCTGATCTCGAAGGAGAGCTGGGGGATGCGGTTGCCGAAGTCCGCCAGCGGCAGACGCTCGAAGACGACGTAAGCGAGGCCGCGGTAGGCGGGGGCGTTACCGGCCCCCTCCTTGGCCTCGATCAGGCTGTCGGGCAGCTGATCCTCGCTGCCCTTGTAGAGCCGCCAGGTTACGGCCGTGAGATCGAGCTCCTTGCCGTCGGCCCACACCCGACCGAGCGCCGAGATGGGACCCTCGGCAAGCGCGACCGCAAAGTTGGCGAAGTAGCGGTACTCGATGCCTTCGGCCGCACCGATGCCGATGCCGCCCTTGCCGCCGCCGCCGCTGCCCCGGCGCACCATCTCCTCCTCGAGATTGGTGGCCCAGATGATCTGCCCGCCGAGGCGCGCGCGGCCGTAGAGACGCGGAATCGGCGCGCCTTCCGAGGAGGCCGTGATCCTGAGGTCGGAAAGGCGCGGGCCGGATTGTGCGCGCTGCCCGGACGCGGCGAGCAGCGCCTGGTCGATGAACGATCCGGCGAGCGCTCCGACCTGCGAGCCGATGGCGGCGCCGGTGAGGGTGGCGCCGAACAGGGTCAAGCCCGCAGGCAACAGCGCGCCGCCGACGGCGGCGCCGGCAACGGCGAGGGCGAGGGTGGCCATTTATCGGTGAGGTAGTGAGTGGGGCAGCTGCGGGTTGAGGCAAACGCGGCACTGCCCTACGGCAGCGACCCCGTCCGGTTGGCGCTTTGCGTGCGCGACGTACCCGCTAGGCCGCCTTGTCCTTCGGATTGCCCAGGGTTCCGTCGACGCGGAAGTCGTCGTAGTTGAGGCGTGGAGCCTTGCGGCCCATGTTCTTCTTGGACAGCAGACGCGCCAGCGCTTCGGCAGACGTGAATCAGACGCGAGGCTCGTCCGACCTCTGACGCCTAGCACGCTTGGCGATGTCGAGCATGCGCCTGCGTACGTAGTCGCGCGGCGCAATCCCGATGCGCAATACCCGCTTGCTGCTCATCGCACACCTTCGGGCGCCGCATCCGGGAAGCGAAAGGCGGCGGCGAGGCGGCGGCGCCACCAGGGGGAGAGCGCGACCTCGCTCACCGGGCAGCCTTCCATGGCGTGGATCATGGTGGT
>DASRDL010000333.1:0-4354 GCA_035652635.1 Hyphomicrobiaceae bacterium
AGTCGTTCGTGGTTATGCGCGCTTGAAGGCGATGCAGAAGGGGGTGCTTTTGGAACGGGAACATCCATTGCAAGCACGCAGATTTGGCAGGTTTGATCACCTATAAAGAATGGAGCATTATTGAACGATGCTATGTCAGGCCGCAGTGGAGTGCAAAAGTAGGAGGGTACTTGTGAATTTGGCTGCCGGTCGTACAACCTCCATCTAGGCAGTGGCTACCGGCGCGGGAGGTAAGATGATGACGCGCCGCTCGACCGGCAAGACCCGCATCGCCCGATCCCTCTGGTATGCCCGCAAGGGCGCCGTGGAGATCAGGCTGGCGCCGCTGCCGCGGCCCAGGGCCGGCGAGGCGCTGGTACGCACGCTCTTCTCCGGCATCAGCCGGGGCACGGAACGGCTGGTGCTCAATGGGGCAATCGGCGAGAGCGAATGGGAGCGCATGCGCGGACCCAACCAGGAGGGCGCGTTTCCCTTCCCAGTCAAATACGGCTATTGCGCGGCCGGCGTTGTGGAGGAAGGGCCTGCCGGGCTGCTGGGCAGGACGGTGTTCTGCCTCCATCCGCATCAGGACCATTTCGTGGTGCCGGCCTCCGCGCTGACCCCGGTGCCGGCGGACGTGCCGGCCCGCCGGGCGACGCTGATGGCCAACATGGAGACCGCCCTCAACGCCTTGTGGGACGCCGGCGCCGGGCCCGGAGACCGCATCGTCGTGGTCGGCGCCGGCGTGGTCGGGCTATTGGTGACGGCGCTGGCCGCCCGGCTGCCGGCGGCCGAGGTGACGACGGTGGATGTGGACGCCGCGCGCGGTCCCCTCGTGGAGGCGCTGGGTGCGCGTTTCGCCGCACCGGACAGGGCGCCCGGCGACGCCGACATCGTGCTGCACGCCAGCGCGACGGCATCGGGCCTGGCCGCCGCCATCAATTCCGCCGGGTTCGAGGGCACCATCGTGGAGATGAGCTGGTATGGCGACAAGCCGGTGGAGGCCCGGCTCGGCGGCGCGTTCCACAGCCGCAGGCTGCGGATCGTGTCGTCGCAGGTGGGCCATGTGGCCGCGTCCCGCCGGCCGCGCTGGGACTATCGGCGGCGCATGGAGACGGCGGCGCGCCTGCTGTCCGATCCGGCGCTCGACGCTCTGGTGGCCGAGGAGATCGCCTTCGACGATGCCCCGCGCGAGCTGCCGCGCATCCTCGGGCCCGCTGCCTCGGGGCTCGCCCCCGTCATCCGCTACCCGCAGGCCTGATCGAAGTCCGAAGCCGAAGAGCCAGGAGAGCCCCAATGTACGCCGTCGAGGTGCGTGACCGGATCATGATCGCCCACAGCCTGCCCGATCCGTTCTTCGGGCCGGCGCAGGGCATGCACGGCGCCACCTTCGTCGTCGACGTGGCCTTCTTCCGCGAGAAGCTGACGGCGCAGAACGTGGTGGTGGACATCGGCGCGGCGCTCGACGTGCTGGGCAGGACGCTCAAGCCGCTGGCCTACCAGAACCTCGACGCGCTGCCGCAGTTCAAGGGCAAGCTCACCACCACCGAGTTCCTGTGCCGCTACGTGTTCGACGCCATGGCGGCGGCGGCCAGGGGGGGCGCGCTGGGCGAGGACGGCAAGGGCCTCGCCAAGATCCGTGTCACCCTGCACGAGACCGATCTGGCGCGCGCCTTCTTCGAGGGGCCGGTGTGATGTTGTCTACTGCTAGCCCCGACACTGTCGTCCCGGAATTCGCGATAGCGAATATCCGGGACCCACACGCGTTCCCGGCGTGCGGCCCTGGGTCCCGGCTCTGCGCGCTGCCGCGCTCCGGCCGGGACGACAGCGCGTCATGACCCGGGCCGTGTTCGCCATTCCCGGCGACATCGATCTCGCCACCGGGGGATACACTTACGACCGGCGCGTGCTGGCGCTGTTGCCCCGGTTCGGGGTGGAGGTGCGGCACCTGCAGCTGCCCGGCTCCTTTCCCGCGCCGGCCGCGGCCGATCTCGACGAGACGGCGCAGCAGCTCGCGGCGGTGGCACCCGAGGATGTGTTGATGGTCGACGGGCTCGCCTATGGCGCCATGCCCGAAGCCGTCATCGGGCGGGCGCGTTCGCCGATCGTCGCCCTGGTGCATCACCCCCTGTGCCTGGAGGCGGGGCTGGCGGCGGCACGCCGAGCCGAGCTCCGAGCGCTGGAGACGGCGGCATTGAGGCGGGCCAGGCGCGTGGTGGTCACGTCGCCGGCCACGGCGCGCACGCTCGAGCGCGACTTTGCCGTGCCGCGCGAGGCGCTGGCCGTGGCGGAGCCGGGCACCGAGCGGGCAGCGCGCGCAACCGGCAGCCCGGCCGGGCCGCTGCAGCTCCTCGCCGTGGGAGCGGTGGTGCCGCGCAAGGCCTACGACGTGCTGGTGCGGGCGCTCGCCGGGCACAAGGAGACGGACTGGCGGCTCGCCATCGTCGGCCCGACCGACCGCAGCGCCGAGGCGCTCGCCGGTCTGCATGCGGCGATTGCCGACACGGGGCTCGCCGGCCGCATCGGCCTCGTCGGCCCCGTGAGCCAGGAGCGCCTTTCCGGCTACTACGCTGCCGCCGACATCTTCCTCATGCCGTCCCTCTACGAGGGTTACGGCATGGTGCTGGCAGAAGCCATGGCGCGCGGGCTGCCGATCGTGTGCACGACCGGCGGCGCGGCGGCCGAGACGGTGCCGGACGGCGCGGCGATCAAGGTGCCGCCGGGGGACGAGCGCGCCCTCGGCGATGCGATCGGACGGCTGCTGCGCGATGCGGGACTGCGCCGGCGGCTGGCCGACGCCTCCTGGGCGGCGGCGCAGCGGCTGCCCGCCTGGGAGGACACCGCCCGCACCATCGCCGGCGTCATCGAGGAGGTCGCCCAGTGAGCGATGCCGGGACGGGCTTCTCGGCCGCGTGGCTGGATCGGCGCGAGCCGGCCGACCACCGCTCGCGCAACCGCAAGCTCGCGCACGCGCTGGCCAGACATTTCGACGGCTGGCGCCCCGTCAGCGTGGTCGACCTGGGCTGCGGCACCGGCTCCAATCTGCGCGCCACGGCGCCGCTGCTCGGCCCGGAGCAGCACTGGACGCTGGTCGACCTGGAGCAGGGGCTGCTCGACGCCGCTGCCCTGCGGCTCGCCGCGTGGGCCGACGGCTCGGACTGGAAGGACGGCAGGCTGGTTCTGTTCAAGGGCGCCAAGCGCATCAGCGTCGAGCTCAAGCGTGCCGACATCGCCGGCGACCTCGCGGGCGCACTGGGGCCCGGGGCCAATCTCGTCACCGCCTCGGCGCTGTTCGACCTGGCATCGGCGGCGTTCATCGCCGACCTCGCCGCCGCCGTCGCCGAGCGCAAATCGGCGTTCTATACCGTGCTCACCTACGACGGCGACCAGCGCTGGATGCCGGAGCACGAGGCGGACGCGGAGATGGTGGACGCCTTCCACGTCCACCAGATGCGCAACAAGGGGTTCGGCCCGGCAGCCGGGCCGGAGGCACCCGACGCGCTGACGGAGGCCTTCGCCCTGCGCGGCTATGCGGTGTCGGAGGGCGACAGCGCCTGGCGCCTCGGGGCCGGCGACGAGGCGCTGATTGCCGAGCTGGCCCGCGGCTTCGCCGAGGCGGTAGCCGAGACCGGCCTCGTCGATGCCGCCACGGTTGCCGCCTGGCGGAGCGTCATCCGGACCGAGGCGGTCGTCGGCCACGCCGACACGCTGGCACTGCCGCCGCCGGGCTGAGCCTCAGGCGGCAGCGCACTCGGCCCTCTCGGCGCCGAGCCCGATCGGCTCGGCCTCGTCCGGGTCGGTCTCGTCCGGGTCGACGACGGCCGCAGGCCGGGGCCGCGCCAGCTCCGCCACCAGCTCCGTCAGGCGGTCGACCTTGTCGTGCAGCTCGGCCACCGCCGACTCGGCCTTGACGTTGACCTGGTAGTCGAGTGCCGCTGCAAGCCGGTCCTTCGCCGCCTGCCGGTTCTGGCTCATCATGATGATGGGCGCCTGCAGGGCGGCCAGCATGGACAGCAGCAGGTTGAGGAACACGAACGGGTAGGGGTCGAAGGCCCGGTCGACGAGCACCCAGGCGTTGAGGCCGGCCCATGCAACCAGGAACGCGCAAAAGCCGAGGATGAAGCGCCAGGAGCCGGCGACGATGGCGACCTTGTCGGCCAGCCGGTCGCCGAAGCGCAGGTTCTGCTCGAACACCTGGTTGACGTTGCGGGCGGTGTGTACGCGCCGGGCCACGCGGGCGATCACCCGGCGGTCGCGCTCGCTCAAGGGACCCAGGCCCCCGTGCAGGAGCTGCTGGGCGAGGTAGCGGATTTCGTGGTTCATATGGCTCACCTTTCCTCGACCGTGCCGAAGCCGGTCGCCGGTGAGCCGGAGC
>DASRDL010000334.1:0-10726 GCA_035652635.1 Hyphomicrobiaceae bacterium
GCCGTGATCGCCACCTGGGTGGCGGCGCTCGTGCAGATGCTGCTCGTGCAGCGCCGCTTCGGCCGCGGGCTCGCCCGAGGCGAACGGCGCTACGATTTCGGGCGCTGGTTCCGCGCCGGCCTGCCGCTCCTCGTCATGACGGTGTGCGATCTCGCCCTGCAGAACACCGACGTGCTGATCGTCTCGGCCTACATGACGCCGGCCGAGGTCGGCATGTACTTCGCCGCCGCCAAGACCATGAGCCTCATCATGTTCATCCACTATGCGGTGGGCAGCGCCGTGGCCAACCAGTTCTCGGCGCTGAAGGCGCGGGGCGACCATGCCAATCTCGAGGCACTGGTGCGCGATGCGGTGAACTGGACGTTCTGGCCGTCGCTCATTGCCGCCGCGCTGATCCTGGCGCTCGGCCAGCCGCTGTTGTGGCTGTTCAACCCGCAGTTCACCGCCGCCTATCCCGTCATGTTCGTGCTCGCCTTCGGCTTCCTGGTGCGCGCCTCCATGGGGCCGGCCGAGTTCGTGCTCAACATGCTGGGCGAGCAGTCGCTGTGCGCGGTGGTGCTGGCCGTCTCGGCCGCGCTCGACGTGGCGCTGAGCTTCGCCCTCGTTCCGCGCTTCGGCATGCTGGGCGCGGCCACGGCCACCACGGCGGCGCTGGTGACGGCCGCGCTCATGAACTACGTCGTCGCCCGCCGCCGCCTCGCGCTCGAGATCTCGATCTGGAACGGCCCGCGCGGCCGCTGACCCCCTCAGCGCCCGCGCGTCGCCGGCGCGAAATAGAGGCGCTTGGCGAGCTCCGTTGCCCCGACGTAGAGCGCCACGATGGCGAAGCTGACGGCGAGCAGGTGTCCGGGTATGGGAGTGAAGCCAAACAGCCCGGCAACGAAGCCGATGTAGGGTAGCGAGACCGCCAGCACGGCAACGAGAGCCGTGGAGGTTGCCAGCAGCCGGCTGGGCTTGCTGCTCCAGGCCGGCAGATGCGTCCTGAGCACGAGCAACACCGCCAGCTCCGTCAGCACCGAGATGACGAACCATGCGCTCTGGAACAGCGGCTCGGAGGTCTCGAACACTGCGAGCAGCACGAAGAAGGCGACGAGATCGAAGGCGGTGCTGATGAGCCCGAATACGATCATGAACGACTGGATGCGGCGAATGTCCCACCGCTGCGCCGTCTGCGCGGTCTCGGGGTCGACGTTGTCGGTGGAGATGGCAATCGAGGGGATGTCCGACAGGAAGTTGTTGAGCAGGATCTGCTTTGCCAGCAGCGGCAGAAACGGAATGAACAGCGTCGCCACGGCCATGCTGACCATGTTGCCGAAATTGGCGCTGGTGGTGATGGCGACGTACTTGAGCGTATTGGCGAACGTGTGCCGCCCGTCGACCACGCCCTGGCCGAGGACGCCGAGATCGCGCTCGAGCAGCACGATGTCGGCGGTTTCGCGCGCGACGTCGACCGCCTGATCGACCGAGACGCCGACGTCGGCGACGTGCAGCGCCGGGGCATCGTTGATGCCGTCGCCCATGAACGCCACGACATGACCGCGGCGCTGCAGCGCCCGCACGATGCGCGCCTTCTGCTGGGGATCGACCTCGGCGAAGATCTGCGTCCGCTCGGCCAGGTGCCACAGCGCTTCGTCGCGCATGTCGTTGAGCTGCTGGCCGGTCAGCAGACGTGCGGGATCGACGCCGACGGCCTTGCCCACATGCGCCGCCACATAGCGGTTGTCGCCGGTGATGATCTTGAGTGAGATGCCGAGCCGCGCGAGCGTCGCCAGCGACGCCTCGATGTCCTCCTTGAGCGGATCGAAGAACTCCAGGAAGCCCTCGAATACCATTTCCGCCTCGTCGCGGCGGTCATACCGGGCCTTGGCCCCGAGCCGCCGCGTTGCGACGCCGAGGACACGGAAGCCCTCGGCGCTTCTGGCCCGATAGTAGTCGCGCGCCTTCTCCTGCAGGTAGCCGTCGAACGGGACGGCGCCGCGCTCGCCGGCGCGAGCGTGCGTGCAGCAGGCAATGACGGTGTCGAACGCCCCCTTGGTGACGATGAGGTGCGTGCCGGGGGAGGCACCGTCGTCGACGACGATGGTCAGGCGCTTGCGCTGGAAGTCGTAGGGTATTTCGTCCACTTTGGTCACAGCGCCGGGCTGCAGGCCGCGCCGCCTCGCGCTCTCGACGACGGCCGCGTCGAGCGGGTTGGCGATTCCGGTCTCGAGCTGCGAGTTGATGGCGGCGAGCCGAAATACCTCGTCGGAGGGCGCGCCGGCGCCGTCGACCGCGGCGCTCAGCTCGACCACGCCCTTCGTGAGGGTGCCCGTCTTGTCGGTGCAGAGAATGTCGATCCCGCCGAGGTTCTCCATCGCCTCCAGCCGCCGCACGATGACGCCGCGGCCGGCCATGTGCCGCGCGCCGGCCGACAGCGTGACGCTGACGATCGCCGGCAACAGCTCCGGCGTGAGGCCGACGGCGAGGGCGACGGCGAACAGCAGAGAGTCGAGCAACGGCCGATGGAGGAACAGGTTGATCGTGAACACGAAGAGCACGATCACCATCATGATCCGCGTCAGCAGATAGCCGAAGCTGCGGATGCCGCGTTCGAACTGCGTTTCCGCGCCGGCACGCGCAATGTCCGTGGCGATGCGGGCGAGCTCGGTGGAGGGACCGGTTGCGACCACCAGCACGCGCCCCGTTCCGCTGCGCACCGATGTGCCGAGGAAGACCGCGTTGGTCCGCATCGGCAGCGGCGCCTCTGCCGGTGTCGGCCCGGGCGTCTTCTCGACGGGGAACGACTCGCCCGTGAGGGCGGCCTGGGAGACGAGGAAATCGCGCGCCTCGATGACGATCCCGTCCGCCGGCACCAGGTTGCCGGCCGACAGCAGGACCACGTCGCCGGGAACGATGTAGCGCGTGTCCAGCGTGCGGGGCTCGCCGTCCCGCAGAACGCAGGCCTTGAGCGCGAGCCGTTCGCGCAGCCGCCTGATCGCCTCCGAGGCGCGATATTCCTGGGTGAACCCCAGGAACGTGCTGCCGGCGACGATGAGAAGTATGATGGCGGCGTCCGTCCATTCCCTGACCACGATCGAGGTGCAGGCACCGAAGATCAGGATCAGGACGAGGGGGCTCGAATACTGGCGAAGCAGAAGGCGCAGCGCCCCGGCTCCGTTGCCTTCGGTCACACGGTTCTCGCCCACCCGGCCAAGGCGTTGCTGGGCCTCCTCCTGCGAAAGGCCCGCTGCGGACGTCGACAGCGCTGCGAGCAGCGCGTCCGTCGCCTTCGACCAGTATGCCTGCATCGATCGCCGCCCCTCTCGAGAGACGCTCCGTCGCCGCGATCTTACACGAGGCTCGCCCTGTCCCCCTTTCACGAGGTCCGCCCTCTCCACGTCACGGAGCCGCAGGTCCGCTGACGCCCTTGCGCGGTGCTCTGCCGCGGAAAGGCGGGTCATGGTCCTGCGGGGTGTCGGCAAGGCCCGCTCCGGCACGCCGGTTCACCCTCTCGACATCATTCGGCCATAGGCTCGGTGTCCATCGGGCTGCCACGGCGGCGGTGAGGGATAGGGCGCAATGAATTGCCGGGCGCTGCTGCGGGCGGCGGTGACATCGTCGGTCTTGGCGGTCGCCGGCCTCGCCGCGCCTTCGGCGCATGCGCAAGGCGGGGATGCCTCCCGCCCGACCGAGCCGGTGCCCCGGCCGCACGAGGTGCACGCGCGCATCGCCCCGCTGAAGACCCCGCGCAGCGCGCTCGTCGAGTTCGACGTGGCGCCCTTCCCTTACGAAGGCATGGTGCCGCGCACCCACCGGCCGTTCTTCGATGTGACGGACGAAGACGGCCGCCGCGGTCACCGCAGCGCGCGGGCCGGCGTGCTGTGGGAGGACTCGACCTACAGCGACCGGCGGGCGCTGCTGTTCATGCCGGCGGGCTTCGACGTGCGCCGGCCGGGGCTCATCGTCGTCTTCCTGCACGGCAACCGCGCCACCGTGGAGCGCGACGTCGCCGGCCGGCAGCGGGTGGCGGCGCAGATCGCCCAGGCCAACGTCAACGCCGTGCTGGTGGCGCCGCAGCTCGCCATCGACGCCAACGACTCGAGCGCGGGCCGCTTCTGGGAATCCTACGGCTTCTCCCGCTTCATCGGCGAGGCCGGCGCACATCTCGCCCGCCTGCACGGCGATGCGCGCACGCGCAAGACCTTCGCCACGCTGCCCGTCGTCATCGTCGCCTACAGCGGCGGCTACGTTCCCGCCGCCTGGGCCCTGCACAAGGGCGGCAGCGATGCGCGCGTGATCGGCGTGCTGCTGCTCGATGCCCTCTACGGCGAGGTCGACAAGTATGCCGACTTCATCGAGCGCCGCCCCGAGGCCTTCTTCGTCAGCGCCTACACCTCGTCCTCGGCGCGCGGCAACGAGGCGCTGCAGGCCCTGCTCGCCGAGCGCGAGATCGACTACGCCACGAGCCTGCCGGAGCGGCTGCGCGGCCGCATCGCCTTCATCCGCACCGCCGGTGCCGATCACGAGAGCTTCGTCACGCACGCCTGGGTCGACGACCCCATCCGCGTGGTGCTGGAGCGCATCGGCGGCTACGCCCGCCATCCCGGCCGCCGCCTGGCGCGGTGAGGGCCGTGTCGCCTCGAATTTGGCGGTAGCGGCAGCCTGCGACCGTGGCCGCTGGGCCATTCCGCGCCTGAACTGCCCGCGGTCAACGCGCCACCGAGGTCCGGGTGGCGCGGTGGGCGCGGCGCGGCTATCGTCGATTCCGGCGGGGAAGGGAGTCGCTGCAGCGGACGATGGCCGGAGACGCGCAAGCGCAGACGTTGGGCAACGGCGACCTGGCGCAGGCCTACCAGCCCCCGGCCGCAGGCTTCGACGAGCTCATGGACCGCTCCGGTGCGGTCAGGCCGCACTGGGCGACGCTGTTGCGCGAGCTGTCCAGGCTCGACCAGGCCAAGCGCTCGCTGCGCATGGAGCAGCTCAACGCCCGCGTGCGCGAGACCGGCATCGCCCATGACCTGTTCGCCGATCCTGCCAGCGTCACCCAACCCTGGCGCGTCGACCTCGTGCCGCTCGTCGTCGCCCCGTCGGAGTGGCGCTTCCTGGAGCGCGCGCTGGTGCAGCGGGCGAGGCTGTTCGAGGCCATCCTCGCCGATCTCTATGGGCCCCAGCGGCTGCCGGCGTCCGGCGCTGTCCCGCATCAGCTGGTCTTCAGCGATCCCTCGTTCCTGCGGCCGTGTCACGGGCTCAGGCCCGCCGCCGGCTTCATCCAGTTCTTCGCCACCGATCTGGCGCGCGGGCCCGACGGGGCGTGGCGCGTCATCGACACCCACACCGAGACGCCGGCCGGCATCGGCTACGCGCTGGCCAACCGCATGGTGCACACCAACGTGGCCGGCGACCTCTTCGCCGAGTGCCGGGCGCTGCGGCTGGCCCCGTTCTTCCACGAGCTGCAGGGCGCACTCGCCCGCCGTGCCGGCCGCGCCGATCCCACACTTGCGCTGCTCACGCCCGGTCCCCGCCACAACGACTTCTTCAGCCATGCCTATCTCGCCCGCTACCTCGGGCTGCTGCTGGTCGAGGGCGGCGATTTGCGTGTCACCGGCGACCGCGTCTTGCTCAAGACGCTGCACGGCCTCATGCCCATCGACCTCATCGTGCGCTGCGTCGCCGGCGCCGTGGCCGATCCGCTGGAGCTCGATGCCGAGGGTTTCGCCGCCCCCGTCGGCCTCCTGCACGCCGTGCGCGGCCGGCCCGATCTGGTGGTCAACGTGCCGGGCTCGGCGCTCGCGGAGAACCGCGGCCTGAGCGCTTACCTGCCGAGGCTCGCCAGGGAGGTGCTGGGCGAGGAGCTGATCGTGCCCGACGGACCCAGGTGGTGGCTCGGCGACGCGGCGAGCCGCAGCCATGTGCTCGCCAATCTCGAGCACATGGTCATCCGTCCGGCACACGAGGGCACCGCCCGGCCGGGGCGGGCGATCGCCGGCATCGATCCGGCCCGGCTCGGCGCGTCCGAACGCCAGGCTCTGCTCGAGGAGATCGCCGTGCGCGGCGCCGGGCTCGTGGCCGAGGCCAAGGTGGGCTTCGGCACCACGCCCTCGCTCACGCCGGCGGGCCTCGCCCCCAAGCCCTATGCCGTGCGCATGTTCGCGACGGCGACCGCCGACGGCTTCGCGGTTCTGCCCGGAGGGCTCGCCATGACGGTGGACCCCGACCACACCGTGGCACTCAGCGCGCCGGACGGGGAGTCGCGCGACGTGTGGGTGATCGGCGACGCCCAGCCCCCGCCCTTCACCAGCCTGTGGCGGCCCACGATCGAGGCCGCCCAGGTGCGCCGCTCGCCGCACGACCTGCCGAGCCGTGCCGCCGACAACCTGTTCTGGCTCGGCCGTTACACCGAGCGCGCCGACTGGACCATGCGCACCTTGCGCACCTGCCTCAGCCGGCTGCAGGAGGACAGCGCCCCGCGCCAGGAGCTGCGTGCGAGCCGCGCCGCGCTCGAGATTCTGCTTTCTAAGGACGACGGCGAGGTTCCGGGCCCGTGGGTCGCCACCGACGCCGCCCTGGTCGAGCAGCTGGCGCAGAACCTGATGACCTCGGCCGGCTGGTACTACGCCTTGCCGCGCACGCTCGACAACCTGCACCGCACCGCCAGCCTCACGCGCGACCGTCTCTCGCTGGAGGCCTGGCGCACCTTGAACGACTTCTATGCCAGCCGGCGCTGGCGCGCCGATGCCATGCCCACGGCCATGGGCGACGCGCTGCGCCTCATCGACGACGGCCTGCGCGTGCTCGCGGCCTTCCACGGCCTCACGCACGAGAACATGACGAGGAGCTTCGGCTGGTCGTTCCTCGACATGGGCCGCCGGCTCGAGCGCGGCGCCAACCTGTCCGATCTGTTGCGCGGCGTCCTCGGCAAGGCCGGCAGCGAGGACGAGGAGACCGGCAGCCTGCTGTTCGTGCTGGAGCTCGCCGACTGCTTCATCACCTACCGCTCGCGCTATCGGCTGGCGCCGATGCTTGCCCTCGTGCTCGACCTGCTGCTGATCGACGAGACCAATCCGCGCAGCGTCGCCTTCCAGCTCGCCGCGCTCTCCGGGCACATCGACACGCTGCCGCGCTCCGCCGAGACGCGCGGCCTCATCGAGGAGCAGCGCCTGGCGCTGTCGCTGCTCACCCGCGTACGCCTCGCCGACGTGGCCTCGCTCGAGAAGGCGGGGGCGGACGGGGTGCGCACCGCCCTCGATCAGCTCCTGCGCGAGGAGGTCGACACGCTGGAGCAGCTCTCCGGCGTCATCGGCCGCCGCTACTTCAACCTCATCGAGAAGGACGCCAGGTGGGTACGCGCCTACTCGCGTTCCGAGCCGTGAGGCCGGCCGCAGCCGGGGTCAGACCCCTCGCCCCAACGTCGCGGCAGTGCTGCATCGCTGGTCGCGAGGGGTCTGACCCCGTTCGCGACGGTAGCGCGTCATGATCTACGACGTGAGCCACCGCACCACCTACGCCTACCGCAAGCCGGTGCTGCAGTCCCAACACCTGTTGCACCTCACGCCGCTGGAGCTGCCGCGCCAGCGTGTGCTGCGCCACAGCCTGCTGATCGAGCCGGCCCCGTCCTCGCGGATCGAGCGGCGCGACTACTTCGGCAACCACGCTTGCATCCTGTCGATCGAGGACGAGCATTCCGAGCTCGTGGTGCACGCCCGCAGCACCGTGCAGGTGCTGGCGCCCGACCTCCCGATGCCGGCGCTGTCCACGCCGTGGGAGCAGGTGGCGGGCAAGGCGACGGTGGGCGCGGGCGAGCTCGATGTCTCCGTGCTCCAGTTCGTGAGCACTTCGCGTCACACGCGCTTCCTCGCCGAGGCCGTCGACTACGCACGGCCCTCCTTCGCGCCGGGCCGGCCGATCCTGGAGGCGGCGCTCGACCTCACCAGGCGCATCTTCTCCGAGTTCACCTTCGATCCCTCCGCCACCGACATTTCCACGCCGGTGGCGCACGTGCTCGCCGAGCGGCGCGGCGTGTGCCAGGACTTCGCCCACCTCGCCATCACCTGTTTGAGGGCGCTGGGCCTGCCCGCCCGCTACGTCAGCGGCTATCTGCTCACCTATCCGCCGCCGGGCATGGAGAAGCTGAAAGGGGCAGACGCCTCGCACGCCTGGGTGTCGGTGTGGGCGGCGGAGGCCGGCTGGGTCGACTTCGACCCCACCAACGGCGTGATGCCGGCCGGCGAGCACATTACGCTGGCCTACGGCCGCGACTACGAGGACGTGAGCCCGATCGGCGGGGTGCTGCTCGGCGGCAGCCGGCAGAGCATGACCGTGGCCGTCGACGTCGCCGTGGCGGGCGGCGGCTGAGCCCGCGTTGGATTGCGGCGCCGGCCGTGCCACGATCATTGTCCCGGCGCCGAACGCCGCGACGACACAGGGAGAAGCCCCATGCACCCACGCGAGCGCCTCGCCTTCCAACCCATCACCGAGCGTCCGGCCCTGCGCTTGCCCGACGGCATCCGCCTCGTCGTGTGGCCGGTGTTCTCGCTCGAGGACTGGGACCTGTCCCGGCCCATGGCGCGCACGGTGATCACGCCCCCGCAGGGCGCACCGCAGATTCCCGATCTGCCCAACTGGAGCTGGCACGAGTACGGCATGCGCGTGGCCTTCTGGCGGCTCAGGGCCATGTTCCAGCGCCTGGGCGTGCGGCCCACGGTCGCCATCAATGCCCGCATCTGCGAGACCTACCCGCAGGTGGTGAGGGCATGCATCGAGAGCGGATGGGAGCTCAACGCCCACAGCTACGAGCAGTTGCCCATGCACAAGCTCGACGACCAGCGCGGCGTCATCGCCAAGACCATGAGCGCGATCGAGACGTTCTCAGGCACCCGTCCGCGCGGCTGGTTCGGACCGGGCCTCACCCAGACCTTCGACACCGTGGATTACCTCGCCGAGGCCGGCATCGAGTACATCGGCGACTACGTGCTCGACGACGACCCCGTCACGCTGAAGACCCGGCACGGCGACGTGGTGGCCCTGCCCTACACGTTCGAGATTCACGACATCGTCATGATGAACCTGCAACACCACCCCTCGGAGGCCTTCCACACCCGCGCCATGGACCACTTCCGCTGCCTCTATGCCGAGGCGGCGGAGCGGGCGAAGATCATGGCCATCTCCTGCCATCCCTATCTCTCCGGCGTGCCGCACCGCATCGCCCACGTGGAGCGCACTTTCGCCGACATCCTCGCCCACAAGGGTGTGGCGGCCTGGACCGGCGCCGAGATCCTGGATTGGTACAAGGGCGAGCGCGCAGCCGGCCGCTGAGGACGCGGCCTTTACCCAACCCGACGACGCCGCTCGCGGCCTTCCGGCGTTTCTGTTCATGGTAGGCGCATGGGCGAGGGTACGAGCAAACCGGCTGCGATCGTGACGGGGGCCGCGCACGGCATCGGCCGCGCGGTCGCGCGCCGCCTCGTTGCAGGCGGCTGGCAGGTGGCGCTGGCCGACATCGATGCGGAGGCCGCCGGCGCCGCCGCGGCCGAGATCGGCGGCGTCGCCATCGTCGCCGACGTCGGCAGCGAGGCCGACGTGGAGCGGCTGGTGGCGGTGGCGCGCGCCCGTATGGGTCGCATCGATGCCATCGTCTCCAATGCCGGCACGAGTGCACCGGGCCCGCTCGCGGCCATGACGCTCGACAGCTGGAACCGGGTGCTCGCCGTCAACCTCACCGCCACCTTCCTGCTGGCCAGGGCCGCCGCCGCGGACCTGAAGCAGACGCACGGGGCCATCGTCACCATCGCCTCGACGCGGGCACACATGTCCGAGCCCGACACGCTGGCCTATTCGGCGAGCAAGGGCGGGCTCGTCGCGCTCACGCACGCTCTCGCCATCACGCTGGCGCCCGAGGTACGGGTCAACTGCGTGTCACCGGGTTGGATCGACACCGGCAAGCACGGGCCCCTCACGGCGAGCGACCATGCCCAGCACCCCGCCGGCCGCGTCGGCCGGCCCGAGGACGTGGCCGCCGCCGTCGCCTACCTCCTCTCCGCCGAGGCCGGCTTCGTCACCGGCGCCGAGCTCATCCTCGACGGCGGCATGACCCGCAAGATGATCTACACGTGAGCGGCGAGGGGTCAGACCCCTCGCCCCGACGTCGGCAGTCTTGCTCCAGCGTTCTGGCGAGGGGTCTGACCCCGTTTGGCGCCCGGGACGACAGTCGCCCTCGACAACGCTGCCGCGACCGGTCATAGCAGCCGCAACGGTGGAGGAGGCGGCGATGACGGGCGGCAGGAGCAAGCGTGGAGCGAAGGCGCGCAAGAAGACGGGGCAGGTGGGGGTCGGCAACCCGCTGCTGGCGGAATGGACGACGCCGTTCGCCATGCCGCCCTTCGACCGGATCGAGATCGCCCACTTCGTTCCGGCCTTCGACAAGGCGTTCGCGATCAACCGGCGCGAGATCGCCGCCATAGCCCGCAATCCGGAGGTGCCGACCTTCGCCAACATCATCGAGGCGCTCGAGCGCGCCGGTGACCAGCTGCAGCGCATATCGGCGGTGTTCTTCAACCTGGCCGGGACCGACACCAACGAGGAGATCCAGGCCATCGAGCGGGCGCTGGCACCGCGCTTCGCCAGGCACAGCATGCGCGTCTACCAGGATGCGACGCTGTTTGCGCGCGTCGACGCCCTCCACGCCAAGCGCGGCCGGCTGCGGCTCAGCGAGGAGCAGCGACGCGTGCTCGAGCGCTATCATCGGGCGTTC
>DASRDL010000335.1:0-6278 GCA_035652635.1 Hyphomicrobiaceae bacterium
ACCGGCAACCTGGAGTCCAAGGGCGAGGTGCAGGTCGAGGGCGAGGTGCAGGGCGACATTCACGCCCAACGCATCGTCATCGGCGAGCGGGCGCGCATCACCGGCGCGCTGATCGCCGAGGAGGTGGTGGTGCGCGGCAGCGTTCAGGGCTCGATCCGCGGCAACAGCGTCACCTTCCAGTCGTCGAGCCGGATCGAGGGTGACGTGTTCCACAAGTCGCTCGCCATCGAGCAGGGCGCCTACTTCGAGGGCAAGTCGCGCCGCGCCGAGGACCCCATGTCGATGCCGCGCTCCGCCAACGGCGTGCCGCCACCGGGCGCTGCATGATGCCCCTCGTCCCGGCCTCGCGCGAAGCGCGGGGGCCGGGAGCCATGGCCACACTACGAACCCTCTGCCGGGAGCCCGGACCCCGGACCTTTTCGCTCACTCCCCGTCCGAGCCGGGGGCGGGTGCGAAATTCCGGCATCGCCGCATCATGAGTTCGGCCCGCGCTCCATCGATACGGGCTGCCAGCGCCGCAGTCCGCTCGCCGGCAGCACCGTGGGGTTGACGCACGACATCGGCCAGCGCCCCGACAGCACCAGCGCCAGCTCCTGCCCCACGCGGCGGCGGCGGGCCGGATCGAAGCGGGCCGAGGCCGACGCATTGTGCGGCGACAGGATCACGTGCGGCATCTTGAGGAGGGGGTTGTCCGGCTTCACGGGCTCGACCTGGAACACGTCGAGGCCGGCGCCGGCGATCCATTTCTCCTGTAGCGCCTTGATCAGCGCCGCCTCGACTACGGTCGGTCCGCGCCCGGTGTTGATGAAGATGGCGTTCTTCTTCATCTGCCGGAAATGCTGTTCCTTGAGGAAGCCCACCGCCTCCGGCGTCGCCGGCAGGTGCATGGAGATGAAGTCCGATTGCGAGAGCACCTCCGGCAGGCTCGCCGGCTGCACGCCGTGGGCGGAGATGGCGAGCTCGTCGAGGAAGGGGTCGAACGCCATGAGCCTCAGCCCGAACGGCTTGGCGCGCTCGGCGACCGCGCGCGCCACGCGGCCGAAGGCGATGAAGCCCAGCGTCTGGCCCATGAGACGCGGCACCTGCAGGAGCTGCGGCCGGCCCTCGGCCCAGCGGCCCTCGCGCACCATGCGGTCCTGCTCGATGCAGCGCCGGTGCGTGGCGAGCAGAAGCATCATGGCATGGTCGGCCACCTCCTCGATGAAGGTGTCGGGGCAGTTGGTGACGGGGATGCCCTTCTCGGTCGCCGCCGCCACGTCCACATAGTCCACGCCCACGGTGCCGAGCGCGATCACCTTGCACCGGTCGAGCGCGCCGATCATGGCGCGTGTGAATTTCATGCCCTTGGCATAGACCGCATCGACACCCTTGCAGGCAGCAATGAATGCCTCCTCGTTGGTCGGACACTCGAAGATCTCGGCGTCCATGCCTTCGAGCGCCTCCATCTCGAAGCTGTAGCCGCCGCCGCTGTTGGAGAACGAAAGGCCCGCGGGCGTGAGGATGCGGAATCTGGGCATTACCTGCTCCTGCGATGAGAATGGGGACGGGTGCATGCGAGTCCCAACCTGTCATCCCGGGCCTTGTGCCCGGGATCCATCTCTCCCAGCGCTGCCGCGCTCGCGGATGGCTGGATCCCGGTGACAAGCACCGGGATGACACGTGGGTGTTTCTTCACAGGTTGCGGCATCATGCCCGCAGCCGTGCCGAGGAGACGAGCCCCGCCGCCTCCGCCATCACCTCGATGACCTGCGGGTTCGGCTTGGGGCCGCGGTAGCGGATGGACAGCCCGGTCAGGCCCGAGTCGGCCCAGACCTTGTAGCGCTGCCTGATGCGCTCGGGCGGGCCGACGAGCGACTTGGCATCGACCCACTCGTCCGGGACGGCGGCGGCCGCCTCCTCCTTGCGATGCGCCAGGTAGAGCTCCTGGATGCGCTCGGCCTCGGCCTTGTAGCCGCGCCGCACCATGATGTCCTTGTGGAAGTTCTTGTCGCGATGACCCATGCCGCCGACGTAGAGCGCCACCTCCGGCTTGAGCCGCGCCAGCGCCGCCTTCACATCGCTGTCGATCTCGACGTGCACCTGGCCCTGGATGGCGAAGTTGTGGAAGCCCTTGCCGCCGCCGGCCCGGCGGAAGCCCTCCTCGAGCCAGGGCCGGTACTCCGGCATCGAGCCCGGCACGAAGCCCAGCGGCAGCCAGCCGTCGGCGATCTCGGCGGTGAGCTTGACGGTCGCCTCGTTGCCGGTGCCGAGATAGATCGGGATGTTGGGGTTCATGTGCAGGATCGACTGCAGCGGCTTGCCCACGCCCATGGCACCGGGTCCCGTATAGGGCAGGCTGATCTCGCGGCCGTCGTGGCTCACGGGCCCCTCGCGCCGGAAGATCTTGCGCATGATGGCGACGTAGTCCCTGATGCGGTAGTAGGGCTTGCCCCAGGGCTGCCCGTACCAGCCCTCCACGATCTGCGGGCCCGACACGCCGATGCCGGCGATGAAGCGGCCGCCGCCCGCCAGCGCATCTACGGTGGCAGCCGACATGGCGGCATTGGCGGGTGTGCGCGCGGCGAGCTGCATGATGGCAGTGCCGAGCTTGATGCGGCTGGTCTTGGCGGCAAGGTAGGCGAGCGGCGTCACCGCGTCCGAGCCATAGGCCTCCGCCGTCCACACCGAATCGAAGCCCAGCGCCTCGGCACGCTGCACCGCCTCGACGGGGATGGCGAGGTTCGCCCCCGAATAGCCGATGTTGAGGCCGAGCTTCATCGCGTTCCTCCCGTTCCTCCCGTCCGCGCCCGCCTGTCATCCCGGCCGAGGGCGTCGGCCCGAGAGCCTGGACCCAGGGTCACGAGTGCCGCCGCCGGGTCCCGGATATTTCGCTTCGCGCAATTCCGGGATGACAACGGCGCCCTCTACCGCTTCATCCGCCCCTTGGCCTCGCGCAAGAGCCCGCCCGACTCGGCGATCTCCTGCAGCAGCCGCGACGGCCGCCAGCGCGCGCCGTAGCGCTGGTGCCAGATGGCGATCTGGTTGTAGATCTCGCGCGCGCCGATGGTGTCGGCCCAGTACATCAGGCCGCCGCGGTAGCGCGGGAAGCCGAAGCCGTTGAGCCACATCACGTCGATGTCGCTCGCCCGGATCGCCTTGCCCTCCTCCAGGATCTTGCAGGCCTCGTTGACCGAGGAGAACAAGAGCCGGCGCAGGATCTCCTCGTCCGTGAAGGGGCGCTGCTCGAAGCCCTTCTCGGCCGCCACCTGCTTGATGATGGCATGCACCTCGGGATCGACGATGGGCGTGCGGTCGCCCTTCTCGTAGCGGTACCAGCCCTTGCCGGTCTTCTGGCCGAGCCGGCCCATCTCGACGAGCCGGTCCGTGATCGGCAATCCGCGGTAGTTGGGGTTCTCGGCCGCCCGCCGCTTTCTCGTGTCGTAGCTGATGTCGAGCCCCGACATGTCGTTGACGGTGAACGGCCCGACCGGATAGCCGAAGTCGACCATCACCTTGTCGACCTGCTCGGGCAGCGCCCCCTCCTCGATCATCAGCCCCTGCTCGAGGTTGAAGGGGATGCGGCTGCGGTTGGCGACGAAGCCGTCGCAATTGCCCGCGTAGGCGGAAATCTTGCCGATGTCGCGCCCGAGCTTCATGGCCGCCGCCAGCGTGGTGGGCGAGGTCTTGGCGCCCTCCACCACCTCGAACGTCTTCATGACGTTGGCGGGCACGAAGAAGTGCGTTCCCGCCACGGCCTCCGGGCGCCTGGTGGCGCTCGCGATCTCGTCGATGTCGAGAGCCGACGTGTTGGAATAGAGGAGAGCGCCGGGCTTCATGGCGGCGTCGAGCTTGGCGAACACCTCCTTCTTGACCGGCATGCGCTCGAACACGGCCTCGATCACGGCATCGCAGTCGGCGATGTCCTCGTAGGTCTCGACCGGCTGGATCAGCGCCATGCGCTTGTCCATCTCCTCCTGGGTGAGGCTGCCGCGCCTGACACTCATGGCGTAGTTGTTGCGGATGCGCTCGAGCCCCTTCTCCAGCACCTCGCGGCTGGCATCCAGGAGCTTTACGGGGAAGCCGTAGTCGGCGCAGCTCATGGCGATGCCGCCGCCCATGGTGCCGGCGCCGACCACCGCCATGGTCTTGATCTCGGGCAGGGGCAGGTCCTTCGGCAGCCAGGGGATCTTGGCCACCTCGCGCTCGGCGAAGAAAGCATAGCGCAGGGCCTTGGCCTCGTCCGAGTTCTCGAGCTCGCCGAACAGCCGCCGCTCCAGTGCTATCCCCTCGTCGAACGGCAGCGTAGCCGCCGCCTCGACGCAGGCGATGCAATGATAAGGCGCCTTCTGGTTGCGGGCTTTGCGCGCGATCGACTTGCGCATGGCATCGAACATGCCGGGCTCGGCCTTGGCCTCGGCGAGCTTGTCGGCCCGGTCGCGCACGCGCGGCAGCGGGCGCTTCGCCGCGATACCCTTGGCGTAGGCAATCGCCTCCTTGCGCAGGTCCTTGCCCGGCACGATCGCGTCGATGATGCCGAGCGCCTTGGCCTCCTCGGCCTGGACGTGGCGGCCGGTGACGATCATGTCCATCGCCGCCTTGGGGCCGATCAGCCGTGGCAGGCGCTGCGTGCCGCCGCCGCCCGGCAGGATGCCGATCAGCACCTCGGGCAGACCGACCTTGGCCGTGGGCACGGCGATGCGGTAGTGGCAGGCGAGCGCATTCTCCAGGCCCCCGCCCAGGGCATAGCCGTGGATCGCCGCCACCACCGGCTTGGTGGCCCCGTCGAGCGCATCGTAGGTGGTGCGCCGCGGGGTGGGCCGCGGCTTGCCGAAGGCGCGGATGTCGGCGCCGGCGATGAAGCTGCGCCCGGCGCCCATCATCACCATGGCCTTGACGCTGGCGTCGGCCTCGCCCTTTTCGACCGCCGCCACGATCCCCTCGCGCACGTCGGGAGAGATCGCATTGACCGGCGGATTGTCGATGATGATGACGCCGATGCCGTCCTCGACCTCGAAGCGTACTGCCGGCCGGCTGCCGGCTGCCTCCGCTGCCATGCGTCTCCTCCTCGTTGGCACCTGCCGCGACTGCCGCCGCGCTCTCTTGCTCCAAGACTGTCGATTTTCCGCACTGCCAGCAAGGCCAAACGTCATGCACGCCGGTGCGGACACGGGGACGCAGGCCGGTAACGGCGACGTGCCTTGCCAGGGTGAGGCGATGGGGTAGCCTCGCATCACCCTCAAGGCGTCCCCGCAACAGGAGTGGAGTGAAGCGTCATGTACGAGGTTTTCTACTGGCCCACGCCCAACGGCAAGAAGGTGACGATCCTGCTCGAGGAATGCGGGGCCGAGTACAAGATCACCCCGGTCAACATCCAGAAGGGCGACCAGTTCGCCAAGGACTTCCTGAGGATGAACCCCAACCACCGCATGCCGGTGCTGGTCGACCACAAGCCCAAGGGCGGCGGCGGACCCCTCTCCGTGTTCGAGTCCGGCGCCATCATGATGTACATCGCCGAGAAGGAGGGCAAGTTCTGGCCGCAGGACGTGCGCGCCAAGTACGACGTCACCCAGTGGGTGATGTGGCAAATGGCCAATCAGGGCCCCAAGCTCGGCGAGTGCGGCCACTTCCGGCGCCTCGGCGACCGCGAGGGTGATCAGACCTACGCCGTCACCCGCTTCACCAACGAGGCCAACCGCCTCTACGGCGTGCTCAACAACCGCCTCGCCGACCGCCCCTGGCTCGCCGGCAAGGAGTACACGATAGCCGACATGATCTGCTACCCGTGGACGGTCAACTGGAAGGGCCAGGGCCAGGACATCGAGGAGTTCAAGTACGTCAAGCGCTGGCAGGAGGCCGTCGCCGCGCGGCCCGCCGTGCAGAAGGGCATGGCCGTGGGCAGCAACCTCTCCACCGACGTGACCAAGCTGCCGCCGGAGGAGCAGGCCCGCATCCGCAAGCTGCTCTATAACCAGCGCGCCATCCCGGTGGCGTGAGCGCATCGTCCTCCCTCTCCCCGCGAGCGGGGAAAGGGAGGAGACCTGCCCTCCTCACCGTTGCCGCTCGACCCAGCCGGGGTGCTCGGTGAAGCCGAACAGGCCGGACGGCCGCAGCACCAGGAAGGCGATGAGCAGCGCGAAGATTGCAAGCTCGCGATGCTCGATCGGCAGCAGCGCCGACCACAGCCCCTCGGCGGCGCCCAGCAGCACGCCGCCGAGGAAGGCGCCCGACACCGAGCCGATGCCGCCGATGACGGCAGCGAGCAGCGCCTTGATGCCGAGCACGATGCCGTCGGCGTAGCC
>DASRDL010000336.1:0-3768 GCA_035652635.1 Hyphomicrobiaceae bacterium
ACCACCATGCCGGTCGCCAGCCTCGTCAAGCTCGGGCGCGGCGCCGTCATCCCGCTCGACCGGCGCGTCGGCGAGCCGGTGGACGTGGTGGTGAACGGCCGCGTGGTGGCGCGCGGCGAGGTGGTGGTGGTGGACGAGGCCACCTCGCGCTTCGGCATCTCGCTGACCGAAGTGGTCGGGCCCACCGGCAGCGACCGGGCGATGGCCTGAGGCGGGCCACGAAGGGAGGACGCCATGGTCGTCGGCGCCCGTGCCAGGTCCGCCGCTTCCTCGCAGCTGACGGGTGCCGAGAAGGTGGCCGTGCTGCTGCTGGCGCTGGGCAAGGCCCGCGCCGCCAAGCTGCTCAAGAAGTTCGACACCGAGGAGCTCAAGCTGCTCACCCGCTCTGCCGCCGACCTGCGTCCCGTCGGCATGAGCGACCTGGAGCGGCTGGTGGAGGAGTTCGCCCAGAGGTTCAGCTCCGGTGTCAACTTCGCGGGCACCGTCACCGAGGTCAAGGACCTGCTGTCGGGCGTCATGACGGAGGAGCAGGTCGCCGAGGTGCTGTCCGAGGCGCCGGCAAAGGAGGAACCGGTCTGGGAGCGGGTGTCGTCCATGAGTCCGGAGGCATTGCGTGGCCTGCTCGGCAAGGAGCATCCTCAGATCGTCGCCTTCATACTGTCGCGGATCGACACCGAGCTGGCGGCCACGCTCATCGGCACGTTCGCTCCGGAGGTGCGCAACGGCCTGCTCTGTCGCATGATCGCCATCAAGGGCGTGGCGGACGATGCGGTCAAAGCCCTGGAGAGCGTGCTCCGGGAGGAGCTGGCGGCCGCGTCGGCGCAATCCGCGCACGTCGGCATCGCCGACATCCTCAACCGCCTCGACAAGACGCAGTCCGAGGAGGTGCTCAAGAGCCTGGCCGAGCTGCGCCCCGACGAGGCCAAGGCCCTCAAGAGCATGCTCTTCACCTTCGAGGACGTGGCCAAGCTGGCGGCGCCCGCGCGCACCATGCTGCTCGACCAGGTGCCGATCGAGCGGCTCGTGGCGGCGCTCAACGGCACCACGCCGGACTTCCAGGCGGTCATCCTCTCGGCGCTCGCCTCGCGCTCGCGGCGCATGGTGGAGGCGGAGCTGCAGGGCGGCAGCACGCCGTCGGCGCGCGATGTCGCCGAGGCGCGCCGCGCGATCGTCGACACGGTGCTGAAGTTGGTCGCCAAGGGCGAGATCCAGATGCCGGCAAGCGAGGAGCCGGCGCCGGCGGGTGCGGCCTAAATGGCCGAGACGCCGGACAAGGAAAGCAAGACCGAGGAGCCGACCGCCAAGCGGTTCCAGGACGCCCTCGAGAAGGGCAACGTGCCCTATTCGCGCGAGGCGGCGACGCTCGCCTCCCTGCTCGGCATGCTCATTCTCACCGGCTTCGTGCTGGTCGGCGCGGTGGCCAACCTCAACGCCTCGCTGGGCCGTCTGATCGACAATCCCGGCGGCTGGTCGCTCGAGAGCAGCGCCGACGCCACGCGCCTGTTCGCCGCCGTCGGCTTCGATGCGGCGCGGCTGCTGCTGCCGGTGGTGATCGTGCTGGGCGCAGCCGGCATCCTGTCGTCGGTGCTGCAGAACGCGCCGAGGCTGGTGCCGCATCGCATCATGCCCGACCTGTCACGCATCTCCATTACGAAAGGCTGGAGCCGCACGTTCGGCGCGCGGGGCCAAGTCGAGTTCCTCAAGGCGATCTTCAAGCTCGGCGCCGTCGGCTTGGTCGGCTTCGTGGTGCTGCGCTCGGCCCACAGCGACGTCGTCAACGCCATGTTCATGGAGCCCACCGCCCTGCCCGGCCTGATCCTGGCCACAGCGTCGCGCCTGCTGGCGGCCGTGGCCGTCGCCACCGTGGTGCTGGTCGCCGCCGACGTGGTGTGGACACGCATTAGCTGGCAGCACGACCTGCGCATGACCCGGCAGGAGGTGAAGGACGAGCTGAAAGAGGCCGACGGCGACCCGATCGTCAAGGCACGGCTGCGCTCGCTCGCCCGCGACCGGTTGAGGAAGCGCATGATCGCGTCGGTCCCGCGCGCCACGGTGGTCATCGCCAACCCGACGCACTTCGCCGTCGCCCTGCGCTACGTGCGCGAGGAGGGCGGTGCGCCGCTGGTGATCGCCAAGGGCCAGGACCTCATCGCGCTGAAAATCCGCGAGATCGCCACGGAGCACGGCATCCCCATCGTCGAGGACAAGGCGCTGGCGCGCTCGCTCTACCAGGCGGTGGAGGTGGGCAAGATGATCCCACCCGAGTTCTACAAGGCCGTGGCGCAGATCATCTTCTTCGTCATGAACCGGCCGGGTCAGGCCCGGACAAGCCCCGCCGGATAGAAGGCAGCATGCTGAGACCGGGACACCGCTACACGCTGGAGCGCGAGAAGGCACTGGCCGACGGGCTGCGCGAAGTGGCCGCCGAGCTGCGCCTGATCGAGGCCACCGACCTCGTCGCCTTCCTGCGCACCGAGCAGTTCGGCAACATCGCCAACCTCGTCAATTCCTCCACCGAGCTCTACTTCAGGCCGGGCACCCTGGCGTTCGGCTCTTCCGGCGACGTGCAGCTCAAATGGGGCGAGGCGCCGATGGTGGCGCTCGACATGGAGTTCAAGAACCTCGGCGTTTCCGTCTACTTCCGCCTTCTGCTCGAGGCACTGCAGGCCGGCATCGACATCACCTACATCAGTTTCGCCGACGGCTCGGCCGACCCCGACGCCAACACCGCCCGCCTCGTCGAGGCCATCGCCGACGCGCGGCTCACCCCCATCCCGACGCACCGGACGCCGGTGGAGGCTGCCGTTCCTTCTTCCCACGCCTCTTGAGGCATGGGGAGAGGAAGACCGCGCAAGCCTCGTACAAGATTGCGCGCCTACAAATCCGGCAGGGCATCATGTGGGGAAGCGGCCGATGTCGGTCATCCATCTCTTCGACGTCGTCTCGCGCCACAACCAGTGGCTGTCGGTGCGGCAGGCGACCATTGCCGGCAACATCGCCAACGCCAACACCCCCGGCTACAAGGCGCTCGACGTCGCCCCGTTCGAGAAGACGCTGGAGGCGACCCGGCTCGAGATGGCCGCCACCCAGCGCGGGCACCTGGCCGATCCGGGGTCGCGGACTGCCGGGGTCGACGTGCGCGAGGGGCAGCCCTGGGAGGTCACCCACTCCGGCAACAGCGTGAGCCTGGAGCAGGAGCTCATCAACGCCGGCGAGGTCAACCGCGCCTACCGGCTCAACACCGGCATCGCCAAGGCGTTTCACCGCATGCTGCTGGCAGCCGCGAAGGTGTAGGCCCATGCTCGATCCTCTCCAGGCCGCCCTGAAGGTCGGCGCCTCCGGGCTGGAGGCGCAGTCGAAGCGCCTGCGCGTTGTCACCGAAAATCTCGCCAACGCCCAGTCGACGGCCAAGACGCCGGGCGGCGACCCCTACACGCGCAAGGTCGTCACGTTCGAGAACGAGGTGGACGAGGCGTCCGGAGCGAGCCTCGTCAAGGTGGCCAGCATCGAGCGCCATCGCTCGCCCTACCGGCTGGAGCACGACCCGAACAACCCCGCCGCCGACGCCAACGGCTACGTCAAGCTGCCCAACGTCGACATCATCACCGAGGTGACGGACATGCGCGAGGCCAACCGCTCCTACGAGGCCAACCTGCAGGTGATCAAGCAGGCGCGCGAGATGATCGCCATGACCATCGATCTGCTCAAAGGCAACTGATGCTCGACCCAATCGCCACCATCGGCCGCGTGACCGCACCGGGCGCTGCC
>DASRDL010000337.1:0-11653 GCA_035652635.1 Hyphomicrobiaceae bacterium
GCTGCCGCCCACGAGATCATCAGCGCCAAGTCGCTGCAGGAAGCCGCCAAGCTCCAGGGCGAGTACTTGCAGAAGTTCGCCGCCCAGGCCACCGAGCAGACCAAGGAGTTCGTCGACCTGTCGACGCGGGCGACACAGCACGTGTTCGAGAAGGTGCAGGCCGCCGCGAGCAAGTCGCTGAAGCCGACACTCTAGTCGCTCGCACTACGCCACCGCCGTGTCGGGCACGCGCCCGGTCCCCCGCGTCTCGCTCCGAAACGCGGGGGACCGGGCGTCCGGCGACTAGGCATAGGTGCGCTCGTCGGCGATCACCTTGCCGTCGTTGGGCAGCGAGCCCGGCGCCACCAGCTCCACCTCGCCTTTGAGCTTGGTGACCGCCTGCAGCGTCTCGGCGAGCTTGGCTTTGAGCCCGGCGTCGGACACGGCCGCCTCGGCGCGCAGCGTCATCACGTCCTGCTCACCCGACCGGCCGACCACCAGCCGCACGCGGCCGAGGCTCGGGAAGCGCTTGGCCACCTCGGCCACCTGCTCGGGGTGCACGAACATGCCCTTGACCTTGGTGGTCTGGTCGGCGCGGCCGAGCCAGCCCTTGATGCGCATGTTGGTGCGCCCGCAAGGGCTGACACCCGGAAGCACGGCCGACAGGTCGCCGGTGCCGAAGCGGATCATCGGATAGTCGCGGTTGAAGGTGGTGACGACCACCTCGCCGACCTCGCCCTCTGGCACCGGATCGCCGGTGCCGGGCCGCACGATCTCGACGATGACGCCCTCGTCGACGATCATGCCCTCGAGAGCCGCGCTCTCGTAGGCGATGATGCCGACATCGGCGGTGGCATAGGTCTGGTAGGTGTCGATGCCGCGCGACCGGTACTCGGCCCTGAGCGAGGGGAACAGTGCGCCCCCGCCCACCAGCGCCTTCTTGAAGCAGGAGGCGTCCTTGCCGGCGTCCCTGGCCTTGTCGAGCAGGATCTTGAGGTAGTCCGGCACGCCGACATAGGCCGTCGGCTTCAGGTACTGGATGATATCGAGCTGCTGCTCGGTGTTGCCGGGGCCGGCGGCGATGACGGCGCAGCCGAGCGCGCGCGCGCCGGCGTCGAGGATCCAGCCGCCCGGGGTGAGATGGTAGGCGAACGTGTTGTGCACGATGTCACCCTTGCGTATGCCGGCCGCGAACAGCGCCCGCGCCGTGCGCCACCAATCCTCGCCGCGCCCCTCGGGCTCGAAGATCGGCCCCGGCGACATGAACACGCGACCCAGCGCCGTGGCCGGCTGCGTGGCGAAGCCCCCGAACGGCGGATTCTTGGCCTGCAGGTCCTTGAGCGCCGACTTGCGCAGCACCGGCAGCCTGGCGAGAGCGGCACGCGAGTTGACGGCCGCCGGCTCCACCCCCTCGAGGTGTGCGGCCCAGCCCGGCGCCTTGGTCATGGCCAGGCGCACGAGGTCGGGGAGCAGATTGAACTGGGCAAGCTCGCGCTGCGCCGGGTCGCGGGTTTCGAGCTGGTCGAAATGCTCCTTGGTCATCGGCACTTCCTCCTCGGCCTGGCCAGCGGGCGGTGGGCCATGGTTCCCACGCGTTTCTATCGTCGGGCCCCGCATTGCACAATCTGGCCCGCCGCGCGCGCCCCCCGCGCGGGGACGGGGCTCCCACCTTGCCGCCGCCGCCGGCCGCGTGTTAGCTGCCGAGGAGCTGAGCGCGCATCCCGGGAGAGAGCCCATGATCGAGTATGGCCATTTCATCGGCGGCAAGAGGGTCAAGGGTACCAGCGGCCGCGAGGGCAACGTTTTCCAGCCGATGACCGGCGAGGTGCGCGCCAGGGTCGCCTTTGCCTCCAAGGCGGAGGTGGCGGCGGCGGTCGACAATGCCAAAGCGGCACAGCCGGCATGGGCGGCCACCAACCCGCAGCGGCGCGCCCGCGTGCTGATGAAGTTCCTGGAGCTCGCCAACCGCGACTACGACAAGCTCGCCGACTGCCTGGCGCGCGAGCACGGCAAGACCATCGCCGACGCCAGGGGCGACATCCAGCGCGGCCTCGAGGTCGTGGAGTTCGCCATCGGCATCCCCCACCTCATGAAGGGCGAGTACACGGAAGGCGCCGGACCCGGCATCGACCTCTACTCCATGCGCCAGCCGCTGGGCGTGGTCGCCGGCATTACCCCCTTCAATTTCCCGGCCATGATCCCGCTGTGGAAGTGTGCGCCGGCGATTGCCTGCGGCAACGCCTTCATCCTCAAGCCGTCGGAGCGCGACCCCGGCGTGCCGCTGATGCTGGCGGAGCTCTTCATCGAGGCGGGGCTGCCGGCCGGCATCCTCAATGTCGTCAACGGCGACAAGGAGGCGGTCGACGCCATCCTGGAGCACCCCGGCATCGCCGCCATCGGCTTCGTGGGATCGACGCCGATCGCCGAGTACATCTATGCCAAGGGCTGCGCCGCGGGTAAGCGCGTGCAGTGCTTCGGCGGCGCCAAGAACCACATGATCGTCATGCCCGACGCGGACATGGACCAGGCGGTCGATGCGCTGATCGGCGCGGGCTACGGCTCGGCCGGCGAGCGCTGCATGGCGGTGTCGGTGGCAGTGCCGGTGGGCAAGGGTACGGCAGACACGCTGCTGGAGAAGCTCATTCCGCGCGTGGAAAGCCTCAAGATCGGGCCCTCCACCTCGGCGGATGCCGACTTCGGGCCGCTGGTGACGGCGGCGCACCTGAAGAAGGTCAAAGACTACGTGGACCTCGGCATCAAGGAGGGCGCCAAGCTGAGAGTGGACGGCCGCGACTTCAAGATGCAGGGCTACGAAGGCGGCTTCTACATGGGCGGCTGCCTGTTCGACGAGGTGAAGCCGTCCATGCGCATCTACAAGGAGGAGATCTTCGGGCCGGTGCTCTCCGTGGTGCGCGCGCGCACCTACGACGAGGGCCTGAAGCTCGCCAACGACCACGAGTACGGCAACGGCGTCGCCATCTTCACCCGCGACGGCGACGCGGCGCGAGACTTTGCCGCCAAGGTCAACGTCGGCATGGTGGGCGTGAACGTGCCGATCCCGGTGCCGCTCGCCTATTACACCTTCGGCGGCTGGAAGCGCTCGGCGTTCGGCGACCTCAATCAGCACGGGCCGGACTCGGTGCGCTTCTATACCAAGACCAAGACCGTCACCTCGCGCTGGCCGTCGGGCGTCAAGGAAGGCGCCGAGTTCGTCATTCCGACGATGAAGTGACAGGCGGTGCCGTGCACCGGATCCCGGCCTGCGCCGGGATGACGTTCGGGGAAACCGATGGCGCCATACGCCAACGGTACGATGGCGCCACTCTCCAACGTCATCCCGGCGCCGAGGGTGCCCGCCAGGGCGGCCGAGGGAACAGGCCGGGACCCATGCACGCCTCGGCATCCGCTGCGCTCGCGATCGACGCACAGCGTCTCCGATCGCAGGCACCGCGCGCGATCGCGCAAGACATCGCCTCCACCATTGCTGTGCCGTGTACCAGGTCCCGGCCGTCGCCGGGATGACGGCAGTTGGCAGCGACGGGCGCAGCCACAAACGTCATTCCGGCGAAGGCCGGAACCCCTGCACAGCAAAGCGATCACCGACCTCGGCAGCAACCCTACCGGACGTGCCCCGCCCACTCCGGGCGCGCCTTGAGGGCCGCGGCGTACTTGAGGCCGATCCGGCGCAGGCGCTCGGGCTCGAACGCCTGTTGCGCCAGCGCCATGCCGCGGTCGAACACCTCCGAGTAGCGCCGGATGCGGCCGTCGGCGTCGAGGTCGAAGCGGCCGATGCCGTCGAAGGCCACGCGGGCGCCCTTGGCCTCGGGCCGCCTGGAGTCGAAGGAGAACCGGTAGCTGGCATAGCCGGTGCGGCCCGAGAGCGCCGGATCGAAGAACTCCCAGCGGAAGTTGCTGCCACCCTCGGCGAAGTGCGCCAGCATCTGCTTGATGGCCTCGCGCCCCGTCGACGGCCCGAAGAAATAGTCGTCGTAGGTGCCGTCGGCCGCGAACAGGTCGGCCAGCGCGTCGCCATTGCCGGATGCCGCCGCTGCGGCAAACCGCTTCACCAGCTCTGCGAACTCCATGGGCTCCTCCTTGAGAGCCGCTCCTGCGTCCACGCCTCGGGGCGGCCTTCGTTTGCGGCGCTCGCGCCAGCATACTAAGCTCGCGCACAGCAGACCACAGCGAGGCGCACCATGCTCGAGCTCAGGCCCAACTGCGAATGCTGCGACAAGGACCTGGCCCCCGACGCGCCGGACGCCATGATCTGCACCTACGAGTGCACCTTCTGCGCCGACTGCGCCGCCAACCGGCTGCCCGGTGGGCGCTGCCCCAACTGCGGCGGCGAGCTCGTGCGGCGCCCCGTGCGGCCGCCGGCGATGCTGGCCAAGCATCCAGCCTCGAGCAAGCGCGTGGTGAAGGCGCACGCCGGCTGTGGCAAGGCGGCCTGAGGACGCGCGCCCCGAGCCGCAGCCGATCTACTGCGCGGCGATCACCAGGATCTCGACCAGGTCCTTGTCCTCCAGCGCCACACCGATGCAGGCCCGCTGCGGCGGGTTGGCCTTGTCGACCCACTCGTCCCAGGCCTTGTTCATCTCGGGCTTGCGGCTCATGTCGGTGATGTAGACGGTGGCGCGCAGGATGCGCGACTTGTTCGAGCCGGCCTCGGCCAGCGTGCGGTCGATGGCCGCCAGCGCATCGCGCGTCTGCTCGTAGAGCGAGGGCGACTTGGTCGGTGCGGTGTGCACGGCATAGACGAGGCCGTCATGGGCCACGGCACGGCTGCGGGTCGGCACGGTGCCGGGATAGCGCTTGATCATGCGACGTCTCCTCTCGACCGACTGAGAACAAACCGATTTCAGATCCTTCCCGCGGCCACGGCGTGGCAGGCGGCAGACCGGCCACCGTACTCGGCCAGCTCAGGCACGTCGACGCGGCATGGATCGAAGCCCCAGGGGCAGCGCGGGTGGAAGGCACAGCCGGGCGGCGGGGCGATCGGGTTGGGGATCTCGCCCTCGATCGGGCGGCGCGCGCGGCCGGTCATGTCGAGGTCGGGCAGGGCGTCCATCAACAGGCGCGTGTAAGGGTGACGCGGGGCGGCGAACAGCTCCGCCGACGGTGCCATCTCGACGATGCGGCCGAGATACATGACACCGATCCGGGTCGCCATGTGCCGCACCACGGCCAGGTTGTGGCTGATGAAGAGATAGGACAGCCCCAGCCTGTCCTGCAGGTCGCGCATGAGGTTCAATATCTGCGCCTGCACCGACACGTCGAGCGCGCTGGTCGGCTCGTCGCAGACGATGAACTCCGGGTTGGAGGAGAGCGCCCGGGCGATGCAGATGCGCTGGCGCTGGCCGCCGGAGAACTCGTGCGGATACTTGGCGCCATCGGCGGGGTCGAGGCCCACGAGCCGCAGCAGCTCGCCCACGCGATGGCTGATCTCGGCCGCGTCCCTGGCGAGGCCGAAAGCCTTGATGGGGTCGGCGATGATGCGCTCCACGCGCCAGCGGGGGTTCAGGCTGGCGTAAGGGTCCTGGAAGATCATCTGCAGGCGGCGGCGCAGCTTCTGCCGCTCGGCCGCACGCGCCTCGGCCCACATGTCGATGCCGTCGATGCTGACGGTGCCGGCAGTGGGCCTGAGCAGCCCCACCGTCATGCGCGCCACCGTCGACTTGCCGGAGCCCGACTCGCCGACCAGCGCCACCGTCTCGCGCCGGCCGATGGCGAACGAGACGCCGGTTACAGCCTTGAGGTAGGCCTTGGGCTCGCCTTCGATCACCCGGTTGAGCCAGGGCTTGGACACGTCGAACACGCGCGTGAGGCCCTTGGCCTCGACCAGAGGCGCACCGGTCATGCGACCGCCTCGGCGTTCTGCCCGACCAGCCAGCAGGCCGCCTTCGAGTCGCCCGCGGGCATGATCTCGGGCCGCTCGGTGCGGCAGCGGTCGAATGCGTGAGAGCAGCGGGGGTGAAAGGCGCAGCCCGAGGGAATGGAACCCAGTCGAGGCATGGCGCCCGGTATCTGCACGAGCCGGCTCGCCTGTCCGCCGGTGGTCGGGATCGCGCCCATCAGGCCCCGGGTGTAGGGATGGTGCGGGTGCTTGATCACGTCGCGCACGGGCCCGATCTCGACGATGCGCCCGGCATACATGACCGCCACGCGGTCGGCCGTCTCGGCAATGACACCCATGTCGTGGGTGATCAGCATCACCGCCGTGCCGCGCTCGCGGCAGAGCCGCTTCAGGAGGGCGATGATCTGCGCCTGGATCGACACGTCGAGGGCCGTGGTGGGCTCGTCGGCGATGAGCAGATCGGGCTCGGCGCACAGCGCCAGCGCCAGCACCACGCGCTGGCGCATGCCGCCGGAGAAGGCGTGCGGGTAGCTGTCGATGCGCGCCCGCGCGCCCTGGATGCCCACCTCCTGCAGCAGGGCGACGGCCCGCTCGCGCGCCTCGGCCTCGGACACGCGCAGGTGCGTGCGGATGGTCTCGATGATCTGCTCGCCGATCCGATAGAGCGGATTGAGGCTGGTGAGCGGGTCCTGAAACACCATGCCGATGCGCTTGCCGCGCATCTTGCGCATCTCCTCGGGCGGGAGATTGTCGATGCGCCGGCCCCCGAGGTGCACCTCGCCGCCGGCGATGCGCCCCGGCGGCTCGAGCAGGCCGATGATGGCCGCGCCGGTGAGCGACTTGCCGGCACCGGATTCGCCCACGACGCCCAGCACCTCGCCGGCAGCGATGTCGAAGGAGACACCGTCGACGGCGGTCAGCGTCGCGCGCCGCGTCGGAAAGACGACCTTCAGGTTGCGGACCGAGAGTAGCGGCTCAGTGGCGGCCATCAGCGCAACTTCGGATTGAGCGCATCGCGCAGCCAGTCGCCGAGCAGGTTCACGGCCAGCGCCAGCAGTCCCAGCGTGATGCCGGGGAACGCCACCATCCACCAGGAGCCGGAGAACAGGTAGCGGTTGCCGATCTGGATCATGGTGCCGAGCGACGGCTCGGTGGGCGGCAGGCCGACGCCGAGGAACGACAGCGTCGCCTCGGTGATGATGGCGAGCGCCAGGTTGATGGTGGCGATGACCAGCACCGGGCCCAGCACGTTGGGCAGGATGTGCTGGAACATGATCTTGACCGGCCCGATGCCGATCAGCCGCGCCGCCTCGACGTACTCCTTGTTGCGCTCCACCAGCGTCACGCCGCGCACCGTGCGGGCATACTGCACCCAGAACGACAGGCCGATCGCCAGCACCAGGATCCAGAACTTGCTGCCCTCGGCCGTCTGGTGCTTGAGGATGGCGAGCGCCACGCCGTCGATCAGCAAGGCGGTGAGGATGGCGGGGAAGGTCAGCTGCACGTCGGCGATGCGCATGATCACGGTATCGACGCGGCCGCCCGCGTAGCCGGCCCACAGCCCGAGCGACAGGCCGAGCGCGATGGCGAGCAGCACCGAACAGAAGCCGATCTCCAGCGACGAGCGCGTGCCGTAGAGGATAGTGGAGAGGATGTCGCGTCCCTGGTCGTCGGTGCCGAGCAGATACTTGGCATCGCCGCCCTGCGCCCAGGCCGGAGGCGTATTGGCATCGAGCAGGCTCAGCGATCGCAAGTCATAGGGATCATGCGGGGCGATGACCGGGGAGAGGAAGGCGGCGACGAAGATCAGCGCGGTGAGGAGTGCCGCCACCACCACCAGCTTGGAGCGCAGGAAGCTGTGCAACAGGTCGCTGTCGAGGAACGCCGCCAGCCGGCTTCGCGCCGGCGCCGGGCCCGGCGTCTCGCGCTCGGCGGGGGCGGAGGGTGCCAGCATGCCGTCGGTGACGTGCGTTGGATCGTTCATCGGCCCTCACCCGGCCCGGCCGAAGATGCGGATGCGCGGATCGATGCGCACATACACGAGGTCGACGACGAAGTTGATGAACACGAACAGGAAGGCGACCAGCAGCAGGTAGGCCGCCATTACGGGGATGTCGGCGTTCTGCACGGCCTGGATGAACATGAGCCCCATGCCGGGCCACTGGAACACCGTCTCGGTGATGATGGCGAAGGCGATGATGGCGCCGAGCTGCAGGCCGATGACGGTGATCACCGGCACCAGCGTGTTCCTGAGCGCGTGGCCGAAGTTGATCGAGCGCTCGGGCAGGCCGCGGGCGCGGGCGAACTTGATGTAGTCGGTGCGCAGAACCTCGAGCATCTCGGAGCGGACCAGCCGCGTGACCAGGGTCATCTGGAAGAGGCCGAGCGTCACCGCCGGCAGGATCAGCGCCTTGAGGCCCGAAAGGGTCAGAAGGCCGGTGCGCCACAAGCCCAGGTCGACCACCTCGCCGCGGCCGAACGACGGCAGCAGCCCGAGCCACACCGAGAAGACGTAGATGAGCAGGATGCCGATGAGGAAGGTGGGCAGGGACACACCGATCAGCGACACGGTGAGGAACACCTTCGACAGCCAGCTGTCGCGGTGAATGCCTGTGTAGACGCCCATGGGGATCCCGAGCGCGATGGCGAACAGCGCCGCGGCGAGCGCCAGCTCCAGGGTGGCCGGGAAGCGCTCGGCGATGATGGACGTCACCGGCTGCTTCATCTGGTAGGAGATGCCGAAGTCGAGGCGGCTCGCGTTGGCGAGGAAGCGCCCGAATTGCACGACGATCGGGTCGTTGAGGCCCAGTTCCTCTCTCAGCTTGAGGCGGTCCTCGATGGAGGTGTCCTGCCCCACCATCTGGTTGACGGGATCGCCGACGAAGCGGAACAGCGTGAAGGCGATGAGGGCCACCGTCACCATGACGAGGGCCGCCTCGAAGAGCCGGCGGATGGCGAAAGCGAGCATCGGCTGCCTGAGACGAGAGCCGGCACCGCGCCCCGTGGCAGCGCCGGCTCCCGCGTCTATTGCATCTTCACCCAGTAGAACAGGATCTGGTTATCGGCGCGTTGCACGATGTCGACCTTCTTGGACACCCCCCAGATCAGCGACTGCTGATGCAGCGGGATGAGCCCCACCTCGTCGTGGACGATGCGGAAGGCCTGGGCGATCAGGTCGTCGCGCTTCTTGATGTCGGTTTCCACCAGGATCTGCTCGTTGAGCGCTGTGACCTTCGGGTTGCAGTAGCCGCCGAAGTTGAAGGTGCCGCCCTTGCCGTTGGCGTCGCGGCAGCCGGCGATGTTGGCGAGCACGTTCCAGCTGTCGAGCGAGCCGGGCGTCCAGCCCAGCAGGTTGAAGGAGCTGTCGTACTTGTCGGTGGGGCCGGCCTTCTGGAAGTACTTGGCCTTGGGCATGGCGTTGAGCTTCACCTTGACGTCGATGCGCGCCAGCATCTGCGCCACCGCCTGGCAGATCGCCTCGTCGTTGACGTAGCGGTCGTTGGGGCAATCCAGCGTCACCTCGAAGCCGTTCGGATAGCCGGCCTCGGCCATCAGCTTCTTGGCGGCGGCCACGTCGTAGGGGTGACGCTTGAACTCGTCGGCTCGTGCGTAGAGCAGCGGCGAGATGAGCAGCGCCGAGTTCACCGACATGCCGCGCATGACCTTGGTGTGGATCGCCTCGATGTCGATCGCCTGGTAGAAGGCCTTGCGCACCCGCGCGTCCTTGAAGGGGTTCTTGCCCTTCACGCTCGAGTAGAGCAGCTCGTCGCGCATGGAATCCATGTTGAGGAAGATGGTGCGGATCTCGGGGCCGATCAGCACCTTGACGTTGGGGTTGGCCTTGAGCCGGTCGATGTCCTGCACCGGCACCGGGTCCATCATGTCGATGTCGCCTGACAGGAGGGCAGCCACGCGCGTGGCGTCCGACTTGATGGTCTGGAAGATCACCTCGTCGAGGTTGTGCTCGGGCTTGCCCCACCAGTTGGGGTTGGGCTTGAACACGGTCTTCACGCCCGGCTCGTGGCTGACGATCATGAACGGTCCCGTGCCGTTGGCCTTCAGCGCGAAGGGGTTGAGGGATGTCGCCTGCGCCGCCTGTGCCTGGGTGGCGCCGTTGGCCTCCGCCCACTTCTTGGAGAAGATGTACCAGGTGTCCCACTCCGCATGCAGGATGGGATTGGGAGAGGTGAGCACGAAATCGACCGTGTAGTCGTCGACCTTGACCGCCTTCATATCGGCGGGTGCGCGCGTCTTGATCTGCGAGCCGGCGCTGCGCATGCGGTCGGTCGAGAACACCACGTCGTCGGCGGTGAAGTCCTCGCCGTTGTGGAACTTGACGCCCTTGCGCAGGTAGAAGCGCCATCTGAGCGGATCGATCACCTCCCAGCGCTCGGCGAGGCCGGGGATGATTTTCAGGTCCTTGTCGCGCTTGGTCAGGCCCTCCATGACGTTGCCGAGCGCGCCCAGCGTGAAGCTCTCGTTGAGCGTATAGGGGTCGAGCGCGTTGAGGTCGCCCTGGAAGGCGTAGCGGAAAGTTTTGGCCGCGGCGGGCGTAGCGGCGAGCCCGAGCGCCAGGGCGCCCGTCACGACTAGGGTTTTGATCTTCATCTCATCTCTCGCGAAGATTCTCGTGCGCGTCGAGGCGCCGGACGACCGCGGATATTGGCTGAAATTGCGGGGTTGGTCCAGCGCTGCCCGGCTTGACCGGGGCACGCCCGCCGCCTAGGCAACAAGCGACGTGGGCGGCGCACAATCGGCCCGCCCCTGAAGGACGACAACCATGCAGGACGACGCGAGAGGAGCGAGCCCCCTGGTCAAGGGAGCCACAGGCGACTGGGAGGTGGTGATCGGCCTCGAGGTCCACGCCCAGGTGGCTTCCAAGGCCAAGCTGTTCTCCGCCGCCTCGACCGAGTTCGGCGGCGCGCCCAACTCCCACGTGTCGCTGGTGGATGCCGCCATGCCCGGCATGCTGCCCGTCATCAACGAGGCCTGCGTCGCCCAGGCCGTGCGCACCGGCCTCGGCCTCAACGCCAGGATCAATCTCGTCTCCGTGTTCGACCGCAAGAACTACTTCTACCCGGACCTGCCGCAGGGCTATCAGATCTCCCAGTACAAGCAGCCCATCGTCGGCGAGGGTGTGGTTGAGATCGACGTCGACGGGGCCCCGCTGAAGGTCGGCATCGAGCGGCTGCACCTGGAGCAGGATGCCGGCAAGTCGATCCACGACCAGCACCCCGAGCACTCGTTCGTCGACCTCAACCGCGCCGGCGTGGCGCTGATGGAGATCGTCTCCAAGCCCGACCTGCGCTCGGCCAGGCAGGCGCAGGCCTACGTCTCCAAGCTTCGGACCATCCTGCGCTACCTCGGCACCTCCGACGCCGACATGGAGAAGGGCAACCTGCGCGCCGACTTCAACGTCTCCGTGCGGCGGGCGGGCGACGAGAAGCTCGGCACGCGCTGCGAGATCAAGAACGTCAACTCCATCCGCTTCATCGGCCAGGCCATCGACTACGAGGCGCGGCGCCAGATCGACATCCTCGAGAACGGTGGCGTGGTGGAGCAGGAAACGCGCCTCTTCGACAGCGCCAGGGGCGTCACCCGCTCGATGCGCACCAAGGAGGAGGCCCACGACTACCGCTACTTCCCCGATCCCGACCTCCTGCCGCTGGAGCTGACGCAAGCCTACGTCGACGACCTGAAGGCTCGCCTGCCCGAGCTGCCCGACGCCAAGCGGCAGCGCTTCATGCGCGACTACAAGCTCTCGGCCTACGACGCGGGCGTGCTGACGGCCGAGAAGGAGAGCGCCGACTTCTTCGAGGC
>DASRDL010000338.1:0-5225 GCA_035652635.1 Hyphomicrobiaceae bacterium
CCGTGCGCAAGCGCGTGGTGCCGGTGCGGGGGGAGGCGCCGCTGGCGCCGGGGGCAGAGATTGTGGCCGGCGCGGCGGTGATCGGCGGCATCGGCTCGGTGGCCGGCAGCGACGCGCTGGCGCTGGTGCGGCTCGACCGCGCCGCCGAGGCGGAGGCCAAGGGCGAGGCGCTGCGGGCCGGCGGCGTGGCCATCAGGCTGGTGAGACCGCCGTGGGCGCGGTTCGAGCTCGTGGCCGCGGCGGCGGCGAGCCAGTCATGACGGCGGCCGAGGTCACGCGCTGCCCCTGGGCCGGCATCGCCGAGCCCATCTATGCGCGCTACCACGACGAGGAGTGGGGCGTGCCCAAGACGGACGACAGGGTGCTGTTCGAGAAGCTGGTGCTGGAGGGTTTCCAGGCCGGGCTGTCGTGGCTCACCATCCTCAAGAAGCGCGACAACTTCCGACGCGCCTTCCACGGCTTCGAGCCCGAGCGCATCGCCCGCTACGGGGCCAAGGACATCGCCCGCCTGATGGCCGACCCCGGCATCGTGCGCAACCGGCTCAAGGTCGAGGCGACGATCGACAACGCCCGCGCGCTCCTGAAACTCAACGAGCGCACATCGCTGGCGCGCTTCCTGTGGGGCTTCCTCGACGGTCGCCCGCAGATCAACCACCACAAGAGCTTCAAAAGCGTGCCGCCGGAGACGCCCACTTCGAAGGCCATCTCCAAGGCGCTGAAGGCCGAGGGTTTCCGCTTCGTCGGGCCGACCACGGTCTATGCCTTCATGCAGGCGACAGGCATGGTCAACGACCACCTCGTCGGCTGCCACCGCCATGAGCCCTGTGCCGAGCTGCAGCGCCGCTTCCGTTTGCCGGCGGAGCGGTCCCGCGCATGACCGACAAGACCACAGCACCAGGCCCGGACCAGGCCGCTCCCCACAGTCCGCGTGCCTGGCAGCGCATGCTGTCCGGCCGCCGGCTCGACCTTCTCGATCCGTCGCCCAAGGACATCGAGATCGAGGACATCGCCCACGGACTTGCCCGGGTGGCGCGCTGGAACGGGCAGACGGTGGGCGAGCATGCCTTCTCGGTGGCCCAGCACGCGCTGCTGGTGGAGGAGATCGCCACCGCCATGCATCCGGAGCTGACGCGCCGCTGGCGCCTCGCAGCGCTGCTGCACGATGCGCCGGAATACGTGATCGGCGACCTCATCAGCCCCTTCAAGGCCGCCGTCGGTATCAACTACAAGGCATTCGAGGTGCGGCTGCTGGAGGCCATCCATCGCCGCTTCGGCCTGCCGCCGACGCTGCCCGACCGCATCGCCGGGACCATCAAGTCGGCCGACCGCGTCGCCGCCTACTACGAGGCGACGGCGCTGGCCGGCTTCAGCGAGCCCGAGGCCAACCGCTACTTCGGCGTGCCGCGCGGCGTGCCGCCCGCATTGCGCGAGCGCCTCGTGCGGCTGGAAGCGATGACCAGCGCGGCGGCACAGGCCGAGTTTCTCGCCCGCTTCGGCGAGCTTTCACAGGAGTAGGCCCGCCACGGCGTGGTCACGCCGGCATGCCATCAGGGCCGGGACAAGAACGAGTCGAGGACCCATGCAACAATCGTCCGACGTCGATGCCGCCACGGGAGGGGGGCGCCGCGCCGCCAAGGACGGCGCCATTCACGTGTGCCCGTTGAGCGCCGTCCCACACATCGTGGAGCGCATCAACGCCTCCCATCTCCTCACCTGCCTGCAGGACGAGATCCACGTCGAGACGCCGCGCCTGATCCCGCCCGACCGCCATCTGCGCCTGCACGTCCACGATATCTCGCTGCCGGTCGAGGGCTATGTCGCCCCCGGGGAGGAGCACGTGGAGCGCCTCATCGAGTTCGCGCTGTCCTGGGGCGGGCGCGGGCCGATGGTGGTGCATTGCTGGGCCGGCATCAGCCGCTCCACCGCCGCCGCCTACACGGCGCTGTGCGCCATCAACCCCTCTGCCTCAGAGGAGCTGATCGCGCTGCGCCTGCGCGAGGCCTCGCCCACCGCCTATCCCAACCGGCGCATCATCCAGCTCGCCGATGCCGCGCTCGGGCGCTCGGGCCGCATGGTGCGCGCCATCGAGGCGATCGGCCGCGGCATCATCGCCACCGAGGCCGTCCCGTTCTCCATCCCGGCCGACCATTCGGACGGCGGCGACTGAACCGCGACGCTCCTCGAGGTCGCTCCGCAGGCGGGCGAGCAGCACAGCCGGCCCGGGGGTTACTCCAGCTTGAGGTTGGTCAGCCTGATCAGCTCGGCGACACGTGCGGTGTCCTCGACCAGGTGGCTCGCCATCTCGGCCGGCGTCTGCACCGGCAAGGCGACGTTGAGGCTCAGCATCCGCGCCTTCATCTCCGGCGATCTCGCCACTTCCGCCATCTTGGCGTTGATCGTCTCCACGATCTCCTGCGGGGTCCCGGCGGGTGCCCACATCGCGTACCAGCTCGGCACGTAGGCATCGCCGTAGCCGACCTCCCACAGGGTCGGCACGTCCGGAAAATCGGGATGGCGCTCGGGGTAGCTGATGTCGAGCAGCACCAGCTTGCCCGCGCGCACGTGCGGCATCGGATTGATCTCGTTCATCATCTGCACGTTGTTGGCGAGCAGGTCGTTGAGCGCGTCGGCGCTGCCGCGATAGGGCACGTGCAGGATGTCGATGCCGGCCTTGACCTTCAGCATCTCGATGCGCAGGTGGGAGGAGGTGCCGAGCCCGGCCGAGCCGTAGGCGAGCTTGCCGGGATTGGCCTTGGCGTAGTCGATCATCTCCTTGAACGTCCTGATGCCGGTGGCCGGGTGGATGGCGAAGCCGCTGATCAGGTCGCCGACGCGGCCGACCGGCACGAAGCTCTTCTGCGGATCGTAGGAGGTCTTGCGCAGCAACGGCTGCACCGTGAGCGGCGCGTTGGGGGTGAGCAGGAAGGTGTAGCCGTCGGGCGCCGCCTTGGCCGCCGCCTCCGTGCCGATGATGCCGCTGGCCCCGCCGCGATGCTCGACGACGAACTGCTGGCCGAAGGCCTGCGAGAGCTTGTCGGACCACGGCCGGGCGATGAGGTCCGTGGCGCCGCCCGGGGCATAGGGCAGGATCAGCTTGACCGGACGCTCCGGCCAGCTCCTGCCCTGCGCCCGCGCCGTCCCGGCTATGCCGCACGCCAGGGCTGACGTGCCGAGCTGCAGAAATTCACGCCGACGCATCACAGCCTCGTGCAAGACCCAGCGGTTGACCAAAGCCTGCGACGCCCGCCGGCAAGCGGCCGGTCATTCGAGCTTGATGTTGGCCGCCTTGATGACCTCGTTGTTGCGGGCAATGTCCTCGACGAGATGCTTGCTCATCTCTTCCGGCGTCTGGATCGGAACGATGACGTTGATGGAGCGCATCTTCTCTTTCATATCGGCGGTCTTGGCGATCTCCACCACCTTGGCATTGAGGGTGGTGATGATCTCCTTCGGCGTGCCCGCCGGCGCCTGGATCGAGTACCAGATCGGCACGTCCGAGTTCGGGTAGCCGAGCTCCGTCAGCGTCGGCACATCGGGAAAATCGGGATGGCGCTCGCTGTAGTTGATGTCGAGCAGGATCAGCTTGCCGGCCTTCACGTGCGGGATGACGTTGATCTCGTTCATCATCTGCACGGTGTTGGGCAAGAGGTCGTTGAGCGCGTCGGCGCTGCCGCGGTAGGGCACGTGCAGGATGTCGATGCCGGCGCGGTATTTGAGCATCTCGATGCGCAGGTGCGTGGAGGTGCCGAGCCCGGCCGAGCCGTAGGCGAGCTTGCCCGGATTGGCCTTGGCGTAGGCGATCATCTCCTTGAAGGTCTTCGGGCCGACGGCCGGATGGATGACGAAGCCGCACACCAGGTCGCCCACGCGCGCGACCGGGTCGAAGCTCTTGACCGGGTCGTAGGGGGTCTGGCGCATGTTGGGCAGCACCGAGAGTGTCGCGTTGGGCGTGAGCAGGAAGGTGTAGCCGTCGGGTGTCGCCTTGGCGGCCGCCTCCGTGCCGATCATCCCGCCGGCGCCGCCGCGGTTCTCGATGACGAATTGCTGGCCGAACGCCTGGCTCAGCCGGTCGGCCCACGGCCGGCCGATGAGGTCGGTGGCTCCGCCCGGCGCGTAGGGCAGGATCAGCTTGACCGGCTTGTTGGGCCAGCCCTGCGACTGCGACCTGGCCTGCGGCGACACGCCGACAGCGAGCGTGGCGCCGGCAAGGCCGAGGAATTTGCGACGATGCATCAAGCTCCTCCCGGTGATTGGCAGCCGGCAGGATGAGTGCCGGTCGCCGCCCCGTCAATTCGCCGGGAGCGCAACGCCGCTATTCGATTTTGATGTTCGCGGCCCGGATCAGCTCGGCATTGGCCCGGATGTCCTCGACCAGGTGCTTGGCCATGTCCTCGGGCGACTGCAGGGGCACCACCGCGTTGACCGCGATCATCTTCGCCTTCATGTCGTCGGTCTTGGCGATCTCCTGCATCTTGGCATTGAGCCTGGCGATGATGTCCTTGGGCGTGCCGGCCGGCGCGAAGATCGAGAACCAGATCGGCACGTCCGCCCCGTTGATGCCGAGCTCGGTCAGCGTCGGCACGTCGGGGAAGTCGGGATGCCGCACCTGCCCGTTGATGTTGAGCAGGATCAGCTTGCCGGCCTTGGCGTGCGGCAGCGACACGGGCTCGTTCATCATGTGGACGGTGCCCGGCAGCACGTCGTTCAGCGTGTCGGCGCCGCCGCGATAGGGCACGTGCAGGATGTCGACCCCGGTCTTGTACTTCAGCATCTCGAGCCGCAGGTGGGTCGACGTGCCGTTGCCCGACGATCCGAACGTCAGCTTGCCGGGGTTCTTCTTGGCGTAGGCGATCATCTCGTGAAACGTTTTGACGCCCACCGAGGGGTGGATCACGAAGCCGTTGATGACGTCGCCGACCCGGCCGACCGGTTCGAAGCTCTTGATCGGATCGTAGGGGGTCTTGCGCAGGCTCGGCAGCACCGAGAGTGGGGCATTGGGCGTGAGCAGGAAGGTGTAGCCGTCGGGGGCAGCCTTGGCCGCCGCCTCCGCCCCGATCATGCCGCTGGCCCCGCCGCGGTTCTCCACCACGAACTGCTGGCCGAAGGCCTGGCTCAGCTTGTCGGCCCACGGACGGCCGATGGCATCGGTGGCGCCGCCGGGTGCATAGGGCAGGATCAGCCGGACCGTGCGTTCGGGCCAGCCCTGGGCCTGCGCGGCCGCGCCG
>DASRDL010000339.1:0-2096 GCA_035652635.1 Hyphomicrobiaceae bacterium
GGGCGGCCTGCTCGCCCTGAGCCAGAACCCCGAGCAGTGGGCCAAGCTGCGTGCCAATCCGGCGCTGGTGCCGAGCCTCGTCGCCGAGACCATCCGCTATCAGACGCCCGTCATCCACATGCGGCGGACGGCCACCCGCGATGTCGAGTTCGGCGGCAAGCTGATCAGGAAGGGCGACAAGGTCGTCATGTGGTACGTCTCGGGCAATCGGGACGAAAGCGTCATCGACAACCCCGACGCTTTCATCATCGACCGGGCCAAGCCGCGCCAGCATCTGTCCTACGGCGCCGGCATACATCGCTGCGTCGGCGACCGGCTCGCCGATCTGCAGCTGCGCATTCTCTGGGAGGAGATCCTGCGGCGCGACCTCGACATCGAGGTGATGGGCCCGCCGCGGCGCCTCTATTCCAACTTCATTCGCGGCATCCGCGCGCTGCCGGTGCGCATCAACGCGTGATTTGTCGCTCGCGGGCCATCCGGCCGATCGCCGATGGGCCGCGCAGTAGCCGGTCGTGCCCGCTGCGCGAAGCGCGGAGCGGGCATCCCGTCGCACGAGGGAGCCTCCGCCCGAGCGGAGAGGCAATCAGTCCAGCACCTCCTGGTTGATCACGTTCTCGCGGATCGGCTTGCCGTCGAGCACGCTCAGGATGTTCTTGGCCGTCTGCAGCCCCATGCGGTCGAGCGATTCCTTGGTGACGCCGGCCATGTGCGGCGCGCTGATGACGTTGGCGAGCTTGAGCAGCGGGTTGTCGGGCTCGACCGGCTCCTGCGCGTAGACGTCGAGGCCGGCGCCGGCGAGCTTGCCCGAGGTCAGCGCCGCGTGCAGGGCCTTCTCGTCGATGATGCCGCCGCGCGCCGTGTTGACGAGATAGGCGCTCGGCTTCATGCGCGCGAGCCGCTGGGCGTTGAACATGCCGACCGTCTCGGGTGTCTTCGGGCAGTGGATGGTGACGAAGTCGGCTCGCGGCAGCGCCTCCTCGAGGCTCTTGACCGCCTCGCAGCCCGCGGCGGCGATCTCGGCGGCGGGCTTGTAGGGATCATAGACGAGCACGTTCATCTCCATGGCCTGGCAGCGCTTGGCGCTCCGCGTGCCGATGCGGCCGAAGCCGACGATCAGCACGGTCTTGCCGTAGAGGTCGACCGGCACCGCCGTCATGCGCTTGTTCCACTGGTTGGCCTGCACCATGGCGTTGAGCTCGGCGCCGCGCTTGGCGAGTGCCATCATCATGAACATGGCCTGCTCGGCGACGGAGGGCGAGTTGGCGGTGCCGGCCACCATCAGCGGGATCTTCTTTCGGGTCAGCGCCGGCACGTCGACGGCGTCGTAGCCCACGCCGATGCGTGCCACCACCAGCATCTCGCGCGAAGCCGCGATCTCGGCGTCGCCGAACGGGGTGACGCCGAGCGCCACGCCGTTGACCGGCGCCTCCTTGGCCAGCAGTGCGCGGAAGTCGGGCGTGGTGATGGTGTTGGGAAACTGTACCGCCTCGATGTCCCCCCGCTCCCTGAACAGGTTCCAGCCGACCTGGGCCATCGACTGGGTGATCAGAAGCTTCTTCTTGTTCGTCGCCATTGCCATCCCCTGAGCGCTATCCTCGAGGCTCCAGGATGGCACGGGCCCTGCCCTTTCGGCCATTGTCTTTGCCGGCCGCCATTCCGGCGACGCTGCCCAGCAATGTCGGCGCCGCCGTGCTGCCAATGCGCTTCCCGCGCCGGAACGGCGTTCGGGGGAGCGATTGCGCGATGCTCCAACGTGCTGGGTCCGTTCGCGGATCGACGCTGGGGAACGATGGCGCCGCACTCCGACGTCATCCCGGCGCCGAGGGCACCCGTCAGGGCGTCCGAGGGAACAGGCCGGGACCCATGCACGTCACGGCGTGCACTTCGCATGCGATCGGCGCGCGACGCCTCTGGTCGCAGGCATGACGCCGGAACGCGCCCGATCGCGCAAAACGTCGCCCCCATCATCCCTGCGCCGTGTACTGGGTCCCGGCCTGCGCCGGGATGACGGTGGGGGAACGACGGCACCCGATGAGCGGCTCAGCCGGCCGGATAGCGCTTCCGCAAGTCGGCGACCTGGTCGGGGGTGAGCGTGC
>DASRDL010000340.1:0-2846 GCA_035652635.1 Hyphomicrobiaceae bacterium
CGTGTCGCCGGCGAACGCCTCGATCGTGCGCCGGTTGAAGCGCATGGGCATCGGCCTCGCCCGGTCGATCCGGCCGCCCTTGGCGAGACGGTGGGTTTGCGCCATGGGCCCGCCTCTACGGCATCCGCACGCGGCGACGCCACAGGCGGGCGACGATGCCGTGGCGCAGCTCGGATGCGACAGGATCCTCCTCCCCCTCCAGGGGGAGGAGGAGCAGCAGCGCGGATGCCTGATGCCAAGCGCTCACCGCTTCTCCTCCGGTGCGGCGGGCGCAGGCTCGCCGATGGCATAGGTGGAAAGGATGCGGTCGCTCACCGTGTCGCGCAGGGCATTGAACCAGCGCCGGCAGCCGTGGGCATGCAGCCAGCGCTCGGCGTGCACGCCTTTCGGATTGGTGCGGTAGAAGAGGTATTCCGCCCACGCTGCATCAGCGACGGCGGCGGGATCGGCGGGCCGTGCGATGTGCGCCTCGCCGCCGCAGCGGAACTCGATTTCCGGCCTCTCCACAGCACAATAGGGGCAGCGGATGAGCAGCATGTGGGACCCTCAGTGCGCCACGGCCGCCGCGGCGGCCTCGTCGATGAGGCGGCCGGTGCAGAAGCGCTCGAGCGAGAAGGGAGCACAGATCGGATGCGGCACGCCCGTGGCAATCGTGTGGGCGAACACGTGGCCCGAGCCGGGCGTCGCCTTGAAGCCCCCGGTGCCCCAGCCGCAATTGACGAACAGGCCCGGCACGGGTGTGAGGCCGATGATCGGCGAGCGGTCGGGCGTCACGTCGACGATGCCGCCCCAGCTGCGCAGCATCCTGAGCCGGGAGAATTGCGGGAACAGCTCGCAGATCGCCTCCAGCGTATGCGTGGTGATGCCGAGGCCGCCCCTCTGGCTGTAGGAGACGTACTGATCGGTGCCGGCGCCGATCACCAGCTCGCCCTTGTCGGACTGGCTGATGTAGGCGTGCACCGTATTCGACATCACCACGCAGGGGAATACTGGCTTCACCGGCTCCGACACCAGCGCCTGCAGCGGGAAGCTCTCGAGCGGCATGCGCAGGCCGGCGCGCGCCATCACCACGCTGGTGTGCCCGGCCGCCACCACACCGACGCGGCCCGCCCGAATGGTCCCGCGCGTGGTCTCGACGCCCGTCACGGCGCCGGCACGGTCGCGGCTGAAGCCCGTCACCTCGCAGCCCTCGATGATGTCGACGCCCAGCGCATCCGCAGCGCGCGCATAGCCCCATGCCACGGCGTCGTGGCGGGCGACACCGCCGCGCTGCTGCAGGGCGGCGCCGATCACGGGATGGCGAATGCCGGGTGAGACGTCGAGCGGCGGACAGAAGGCCTTGGCCTCCGCGGGTGTGAGCCACTCGTTGTCGATGCCGTTCAGGCGGTTGGCATAGACGTGGCGCTTGAGGCTCTGCATGTCGTGCTCGTTGTGCGCCAGCATCATCACGCCGCGCTGGGAGAACATGACGTTGTAGTTGAGCTCCTGCGAGAGGCCCTCCCACAGCTTCAGGGCGTGCTCGTAGATGGCGGCGCTCTCGTGTTGCAGGTAGTTGGAGCGGATGATCGTCGTATTGCGGCCCGTGTTGCCGCCGCCGATCCAGCCCTTCTCGAGCACGGCGACGTTGCGCACGCCGTGCTCCTTGGCGAGGTAGTAGGCGGTGGCGAGGCCGTGCCCGCCGCCGCCGACGATCACGACGTCGTAGGCGGACTTCGGCTCCGGCGAGCGCCACTGGCGCTCCCAGCGGGTGTGGCCGCCGAGCGATCGGGCGAGCAGCGTACCCAGGGAGAAGCGGCGCATTCCGGGCTGCCTCACTTGAGCTGGTGCTTGCGCTCCAGCGCCTGCGTCCACTTGCCGATCGGGTAGCAGTACACGAAGAAGCAGGCCAGTGCGAAAGCGTAGAGCGGCGCCAGCAGCTCGGGCCGCGAGCCCTCGGCCGCGTGCACCTGGGAGGTGAGGGTGATCATCTCGTTGACTCCCACGATCGACGCATTGACCGTCGACATGGCGATCAGCGAGTAGAGGTTCATCCACGGCGGCAGCATGCGCTTGATGCACTGCGGCAGGATGACGAGGTAGAGTGCCTGCCGGCGCGACAGCCCGAGCGCGCGGGCGCTGTCCCACTGCCCTGTCGGCACCGACAGGATCGCCCCGCGCGTGATCTCGGAGGTGTTGGCCATCACCGGCAGGGCGAAGCCGAGCGTGGCCTTGGCCCAGTCGGGGAACGGGATGCGCGCGCCAAAGAAGCGGATCTCGAACGGGATCAGGAACACGCACAGGAACAGCAGCGCCAGCCACGGCGAGTTGCGGAAGAGCTGTGTGGCGGCGCGGGCCAGGATGCGCAGGGGCGCCAAGGGCGAGAGCTGGGCGATGCCCACCGGCACGCCCGCCGCCGTGCCGATGCCCATCGCCATGACCGAGATGAGGATATTGAAGGCAAACCCCCACAGGAGCAGCGGCGCCCACCGCACCAGCACCTCCAGCGCCGTGGCCTTCACGACGGCGGGCTGCTGGGCAAGCGCGGCCGTTGCCGTGACGGCGACGATGAGAGCAAAGAGCATCAATCCAGAGCCGAAGCTGCAACGCTTCCCCTCCCCCTGGAGGGGGGAGGGCGCCCGCGGCTGCCCCTCACCCCGACCCTCTCCCCATGTCCCGAAGGACATGGGGAGAGGCAGTAGCGCGTCGCGGTAGCGCAGCATCAGTGGCCTCCCTGCTGGCCGAAGCCGGGGACGGCGAGGCGGCGCTCGATGGCGTTGAGGATGGCGACCAGGGCGAAGACGAGGGCGAGGTAGGCGAACAGCACGAACAGCATCATCTCGCGCACGTTGGTGGCATCCGACCAGATC
>DASRDL010000341.1:0-3467 GCA_035652635.1 Hyphomicrobiaceae bacterium
GAAGCCTTCACGGCCGCAGTGGCCCCGTTGTGGCGGACCGGCCAGGTCGGCATCACGTAGCCTTTGACGGCCGGGTGATCCATGGTCTGCAGGATGCCGCGCTCGTGGAAGGTGCGGTCCTCGGCCAGCTCCTTGGTGTCCAGCACGGCGCCGGCCGGAATGCCGGCGGCGCCGATGATGCGCATGGCCTCGTGCTTGTCGTGCTTGATGGTCCACGCCGAGACGATGGCGTTGACCTCCTCCTCGCGCTCGGTGCGGTCGGCGGGTGTCTCGTAGCGCTTGTCGCCGATGAGGTCCTCGCGGCCGACCACCTGCAGCAGCCGCTTCCAGTGCTCGGGGTTGGCGCGGCTGGTGTAGACGTAGACGTAGTCGTTGGGTCCGCCGCCCTTGCACTTGAAGATGCCGCACGGCGGATTGCCGCCCGATACGGTCTGATCGCCGGCGCGCTTGACCGGCCCGCCCTTGCGCGCCTGGGTGGCGAAGGCCAGGCGGATGTAGTGCAGCATGGCGTCCTGCATGGCGATCTGCAGGCGCTGACCCTTGCCCGTGCCCTTCTTCTCATAGAGCGCGCCCAGTATGGAGATGGCGAGCAGCATGCCGGTGCCGGTGTCGCCCAACGTGGGGCCCGGCTTGATGGGCCGGCCGTCCGGCTCGCCGGAGATGCTCATGACGCCGCCGGTGGCCTGGGCGATCATGTCGAAGGCGAGGTTGTTCTCGAACGGGCTGCCCTCGCCGAAGCCCTTCACCTGCGCATAGACGATGCCCGGATTGATCTTGGAGACGACGTCGTAGCCGAGTCCGAGACGCTCGATGGCGCCCGGCGCGAAATTCTCCACGAACACGTCGGCCTTGCGCGCCATGTCGAGCACCAGCTTCTTGCCGGCCGCCGACTTCAAGTCGATGGTCACCGACTTCTTGTTGGCGTTGAAGATGAGGAAGTAGAAGGCGTCCTTGCCGCCGTCGGCCAGCACCGTGCGCCCCGGATCGCCGCTCTTGGGGTTCTCGACTTTGACCACCTCGGCGCCGAGCCACGCCAGCGCCTCCGTGCACGACGGCCCGGCCTCGAACTGCGAAAGGTCCAGCACCCGAACGCCGTTGAGACAGCTCAGGGACACCTGTTTTGCCGCCATGTGGTTTGCGCTCCCCTCCTGTGGGATGGTACGGCCGATTAAACAGCCTCCGGGCCGCTCGAAGCAAATGCGCCGCGCGCAGGGCTGCCGTTCACACCGTGGCAACCGGCGTGGCGGGCGAGCCCACCGCGCCCGGCAGCCTGAGCGGCGGAGCGGTGAGCAGGAAGCGGCTGCGGTTGTTCTTCCGCAGCCAGTCGGCGAGCTCCGACAGGCGCCAGATCTCGCCCAGGTTGACGCCGGTCTTGAACAGGCAGTGGTGGTGCAGGGGCAGCATCACGCAGTCGCCCGGCGCCAGGGAGGTGGGCATCAGCTCCACCGCGTAATTGTCCGAGATCAGCGCGACGAGCTTGCTTTCGGTGATCCACCGCTGCAGCCGCGCGTCGCCGCCGTCGAGGCCCGTGCAGACCGTCTCCAGCGTGTGGGCGTCGGGCTTCTTGTTGCCCTCCAGGATCACCTCGTCGAAGCCCGTGCGCAGGAGTACGAAGTCGCCAGCCTCCACCTTGATGCCGTCGGCGGCCATGATGCGCATGAGGTCGTCGTAGCCCACCGCGTGGCGCCTGCGGCCGAAATGGGCGAACAGGTCGATCATCACGCCGCGGCCCTGCAGGCACTTCACGGCCATGTTCTCCACGCCCAGTGCGTTGGCGGACGACGTGCCCTTGGCCTCCACGAAGGTGCCGGGCAGCGCTCCCGCCTCCTTGGCGTCGCTGGGCCCGACGATGTCCACGCCGCCGCGGTAGCCGTTGTAGAAGGTGGGCTCGGCCTTGCCCGTGCCTTCGGCATCGAACAGGGCGCCGACGTGGGCGAGCGTGTCCCACTGCGTCGAGTACTGCAGGTGCATGATGACGACGTCGTCGTTGACGACGTCGAGGAGCCCGGGCTTCTGCCATTCCGTGCGGTAGAGCCAGTTGGGCTTGTCGGAGCGCACCGAGGGGCGCAGCTGCGGGGGATGCCGGCGCGGATTGAGCACGTTGCCGCCCGGATAGTCGAGCGGCATGGAAAGGCAGAAGGTCTTGCCCTCCTTGACCTCGGCGATGCCCTGCTTGACCTTCTCCGCGGTCAGCTCGTTCATGCGGCCGAGCTGGTCGTCGGGGCCGTAGTCGCCCCACGTCGAGCCCTCCGGCCTCCGCGTCCAACGCTTCTTTGCAGGCATCTGGCGTTTCTCCCTGGTGGCATAGGCGGGCGATGGTAGCATCGCCACGGGTATCTGCGGCAATACTTGCCTGCCGGCGCACGGCTTGACGCAGGTCAACGATGCGACCGGCGGCGGCGGGGAATGCTGGCGACGGCGGACGAGCCGCCTGGGCCAAAAGGGACGAGCTTCATGAGAACCATTGCCTGCCTGAGCCTGGCGGCGTGCATGGGCCTGGCCGCCGGAGGCGCAGCGGCGCAGCCGGGCGACGCCCAGCGCGGGCGCGAGCTCGCCGAGCGGGCCTGCAGCAACTGCCACAACGTGCGCTCCGAGCCGCCCGCCACGCTGAGCAGCGACGTGGCGAGCTTCGCCTCGGTCGCCAACCGGCCGGGCGTGACCGCCGAGATGCTGGCCGGGCGCATCATCATCCCCCACCCGGCCATGCCGGGCGTGCAGCTCTCGGTGCGCGAGCTGCGCGACGTGATCGCCTACATCCTGTCGCTGAAGAAGCCGAACTGAGGCGGCGCCGGTGTCATGCCGGAATTTCGCGAAGCGAAATATCCGGCAGCCAGGCGTCAGCGCACGAAGCCCAGTGCGCGCGGCAGGCCGAGGGCCAGCTCCGGGACGAACGCCACCAGCAGCAGCATGGCGATGATGGCGCCCAGGAACGGCAGCAACGGCTTGACGAGCTTATCCATGGGCAGTCCGCTGATCGCCATGCCGACGAACAGGCAGAGTCCTACCGGTGGCGTGATGTGGCCGACGGCGGAGGCCACCACGCAGATGATGCCGAAATGCACCGGATGCACCTCTGCCGCCTGTGCAACGGGCAGCAATACTGGGACCGTCACCAGGATGATCTCGGAGGGCGTCAGGAAGGTGCCGAGAATGAGGTAGAGCAGGATCACGAGGATGATGAAAGCCCACCATTCCGGCGCGATGGCGGCGATGAGCTCCGCCACCTTGAAGGGGAACTTCGAGTAGGTCAGCACCCAGCCGAAGGCGCCGACGAAGCCGATGATGAGGCCGATCACGCCCGACAGCCGCGCCGAGTCGGCGAAGATCCCGGGCAGCTCCTTCAGTGCCGGCTCGCGGTAGAAGATCGGCGGCACCACGAGGGCGTAGACGACGGCCACGGCAGCCGCCTCGGTCGGCGTGAAGACGCCGAACAGGATGCCGCCCATGATGATGACGGGAATCAGTAG
>DASRDL010000342.1:0-3288 GCA_035652635.1 Hyphomicrobiaceae bacterium
GCCGCTCTCCTCATGCCAGGCGCCAGAGGAAGGCCACACCGGCACAGGCGATGGCGCCGCCCATGGCCTGCACGCCGATGCGGCCGGCGGGCCAGCGCGCAAGGAGCCCGAGGGCGATGCCGGCGAGGTGGAGAAGCCCGGTCGCCACCACGAAGCCGGCCGAGTAGGCGACCGCATCGGCGCCCGGAGGCAGCTCGGCGCCGTGCGCGTAGCCGTGAAATACGGCGAAGGCGCCCACCACCACGGCCGCAATCCACAGCGGGGGCCTCGCCGCCAGCGCCACCATGACGCCGAGGACGACGGCCGAGGCAGCGATGGCGACCTCCGCACCCGGCAGCACGACGCCGATGATGCCGAGCACACCGCCGAAGGCCATGACCAGCGGGAAAACGACGGGCAGGATGTAGAGGGCCGGGGGCCCGAGAAAGGCGCCCCACAGACCCACCGCCACCATGGCCACGAGATGGTCGGGCCCGAACAGCGGATGCCCGAAGCCGCCGAGGAAGCCGCCGCCGATCTGGCCCGTGTGCGCCGCTGCCGGCGCCGCCGCCAGCAGCAACAGGAGGAATGAACATCCGGCAAGCCTGCTCGGGTGCATGGTCGTCGGCCGGGCCCGCCCTACTCTTCCATCGCCGCGCCACCGCGCAGGGCCTCGGCGGCGTAGTTCTCGCCGATCGACATGGCGCAGATGCGGGAGAGATGCGTGTAGGGCAGGCCGGTCTCCTCGGCCCAGGCGTTGAAGGTGGCCTGGATCCTGGCCATGTCCTTCTTAGAGGTGGGGTTCTCGGCGATATCGAGCCCGGCATCGCGCAGGCAGGCGACGACGTCGTTGGAGGTCACGAAGCCGTCCTTGCCGATGAAGCGCAGAAAGTACTGGCCGGTCTTGCCGCCGAGGCGCGCGCGGCGCCTGGCCAGCAGCTCGAGCAGGCCCACCTGGTCGCTCGCCGGCCAGGCGGCCAGGAACTTGCCGAAACTGCCGTGCTCGCGGGCGATGTCGGTGACGAAGCCGGCATTGTCGCGCACGGCCATGATTTTCTGCGGGTTCCTGACGATACGCTTGTCGGCGGTGAGGCCCTCCCAGAACTCGTCGGGTTGCAGGAGCAGGCGCTTCGGCTCGAAGCCGAGAAAGGCCGCCTCGAATCCCGGCCACTTCTGCTCGATGACGCTCCAGACGAAGCCGGCCGAGAAGATGCGCTTCGTCATCTGAGCGAGCGCCCGGTCGTCGCCGAGCTTGGCCAGCGCCTTCGGCGCCGGCACCTTCGGCAGCAGCGCCGTCAGCGCCGCCTCGCCGCCCTTGCGCTTGGCCGCGCGCGCTCTGATGGTCTTGAACGCGATCATGCCTCACCCTCGCTCACTGCCGGCCACCGTCTACCACCATATGCTGACCGGTGATGGCGCCGGCCTCGTCGGAGGCGAGGAACACCACCACCTTGGCGATGTCCTCGCCGGTGAGCTCGCGCTTGAGGCACTGCTCCTCCATGAGCCGCGCATGGGCCTCGGGCGTGAGCCACAGCTTCCTCTGCCGCTCGGTCAGCACCCAGCCCGGAGCGACGGCATTGACGCGAATGTTGTAGCGGCCGTAGTCGCGCGCGAGCGAGCGCGTGAGGCCCAGCACCGCCGACTTGCAGGCCGTGTAGGCGACCATGCCGCCGAGCCCAGCCATCCACGACACCGAGCCGAAGTTGACGATGGCACCGCCTCCCGCGGCCTTCATGTCGGGCAGCACCGCCTGGGCGGCGAAGAACTGGTGCTTCAGGTTCACCGCGAAGCGCTCGTCCCAATACTCGGGGGTCACCTCCTCCGTGGCGTGCCGGTCGTCGCGCGCGGCGTTGTTGACGAGGATGGTGATGGGCCCGAGCGCCCTGCGCGTGGCATCGATGGCCCGCCGCAGCGCGGGGATGTCGCGCAGGTCGCAGTGCTCGAAGTGACAGGCGCTGCCGCCGCCTGCCAACTTGGCCTTCACCGCGGCGGATGCCTCGTCATCGATGTCGAGGAAGCCCACCTTCGCATTCTGGCGGGCAAAGCACGCCACCACGGCCGCGCCGATGCCGCTGCCTCCGCCCGTGACCAGCACGACGCGGTTCGCCAGCGATGGGTAGACTGCACCTGCCGCCGCCATGTGCTCTGCCTCCGTTGCGAAGTGGACCCGGCGCGGTGAACCCCGGCTCGCGGATCGTCACGACCTCATCTTGGCCACGGCCTTGGGGTCGAGCCCGCCCATGCGGCACACCTCCGCCCACTCCTCGGGCCTGACCGGCTGCACGGAGAGGCGCGCGGTGCGCACGAGTGCCATCTGGGCGAGCTTCGGGTTGGCCTTGGCGGCGGCGAGCGACACGGGCTTGGGCATATCGCATACCGCCCGCACGTCGACGCATTTCCACACGCCCGTATCGTCCTTGGGATCGGGATGGGCGGTTGCGCATACTTCCACGATGCCGACGATCTCCTTGTCGGCACCCGAGTGATAAAAGAAGCCGAGGTCGCCCAGCTGCATCGCCGTCATGTTGTTGCGCGCGACGAAGTTGCGCACCCCGTCCCACGGCTCGCCCTTCCTGCCCCGCGCTTTCTGCATCTCCCACGAGTGCGTCTCGGGCTCGGTCTTGAACAGCCAGTAGGAAGGCCCGGACTCGAGCCCCGACCCGGGGCGCGACTTGGGCGCGGCCGACTTGGCGCGGGATCCGCCGGAGGATGCCTTGGTTGCTCGGGGCATAGAGGTCGCCTCCAAACGCTCAAAGTCGACGCAGAGCCTGCCCCGCCGGTCGGTGCGCGGCAGCCGGTTGCTATCCTGGAGCCTGCTGCGCCGAGACTGAAGCAACAGCCGGCCGTCCGCAACTTGCGAGGCCGAGCTGCGACCGCCGAACGCTGGCTGCGGTCGGCCCGCCGCCGTGACAGACGCTGTCATGTCTGCCACTATGGCTGGTCCCGGAAGACGGCAGCTGCCGCCAGGTCGGCGCAGCGCCTCCGGGCAGCTCCAAGGGAAAGCTATGAGCCTCAGCAAGGACCAAGTCCTCGATCGCCTGCGCCGGGTCAAGGGGCCCGACATGGCCGGCAACATCGTCGACCTGGGGCTCGTCTCCGAGATCCTGCTCAAGGACGGGCGCGTCTCCTTTTCAATCACAGTGCCGCCCCAGCGCGCGGCCGAACTCGAGCCGCTGCGCCAAGCGGCCGAGAAGGTGGTGCGCGAGATCGCCGGCGTCACCGGCGTCACTGCCGTGCTGACCGCCGAGATGCCGCGCGGCGGTGGCGGCGGCACGCCGGCGGGCGGGTACACTCCCGAGAGCGCCAGGG